>JAGLXK010000656.1 GCA_023132955.1 Candidatus Heimdallarchaeota archaeon | reverse complement strand
GGGTCTCAAAGCATAAGAAGACTATATAGTCTTTTTTTATTTTATTTTTCATCAAATAAGTGTATTTATATACAAAGATGTCTATTTTTTCTCAACGATTGGGTGCTGGTTTATCATGAATCCAGAGGATAACGATAAGAAAAAGAAAAAGAAAACTCCTGATGATTATAAAAGTCCTTTTGATTTCTTTGGAAGCGATGAAATTGATATAAATAAAATCATGGAAGACTTCATTCCCTTTCTGAAAGGTTCTTCATTCGGGAAGATGATTGATGAAATGCTGAAGAATCTTATGAATAACTTCGAGGGTGGACTTGATCCAGGTATGTTAGAAAATATGTCAAACAATCCTTTTGTTTATGGTTTCAAAATTGGAGTAGATGAAGATGGAAAACCAAATTTCAATCAATTTGGAAATCTTAAACCCAAGGCGTATGGAGACATTGAAACTTCAGAGACTAGAGAACCTTTAATAGACGTTTTTAAGGAAAAAGATTGCGTAAGAGTTATTGCAGAGGTTCCAGGAATTAGTAAGGGAGACATAAGTTTGACAGGAACTGAAGAAACACTCAGAATCAGAGCTCATTCTGAATCAAGAAAATACGAGAAGGCTGTAAGTCTTCCTACTCCTGTAGATATATCAACTGCCAAAGCAAAATACAAGAATGGAGTTTTGGAAGTTATCATTAAGAGAAAGAAAAACGTAAAGAAAGATAAAGGCCACAAAATAGATGTTGAATAGGTTCTTCTCCTTCCACTTAAATTTCTAACCACAACCAGATATTATGAGGTAACAATGCTGTTATCATTTGTCCTGCAGCTAAATCTGCTGAATATCTACCGTCACCCAAATTTGTTACAGAAGTACTAGGAGAGATAGCTACAATCCCATTGTTTAACATTGTTTTAACCCCATTTGCTTCTTTGTAAAGATAAACATAATTCAAATTACCAACTGTTCCAGATGCTTCCATGAAATATGTTGTATTAAGATGAATTACACTTTCATAGAATAGGTCTAAACTGTTAATATGGATTGAAACCTCAACCTCAAAATGAACAAATACAGGATTATTAGATGTACTACTATTCGCAATAATTAGATTAACATCATCATAAGTTAAGATAGATGGAAGGTTGTGATCATCCAGATAAGCTTCGATTTGTTCCATTCCTTCATCCATTATGGTTAGAACATCATCCCGAGATGCCCCCAATGACAACTGAGATAAAGCAACATTTGATAAGTCATCTATTGCGTTGAGACTATTATCTAAATAATCAAACAATTGCTGCTGATTTGGTGCTGGATTAATGTATGGACTTTGTGTTATTTGGAATATAGTTGCAGATATAATAATGAGAAAAATGAGTATTGTAATAGACAAGAGCAAGAAAACCTGTCCTCGTTTGTTTTTAGTGAGAGATACTTTCTTCATCTTAAACACCTTTTAACCATACTTTTAGATGAATGGTACATGGAATCAATTCGCCATTCACTTCTGAGATAAGATAATCAATACCTATAGCTTCAGTAGAAGGTGCAAGATGTTGATTTATCCAACTCCCTGATATTTCTAAGCTCGTAGCGAGGTTTTCATAATATAGATTAAATTCACCATTGTCGGGTAATGAGCCATAAATTGCTTG
>JAGLXK010000655.1 GCA_023132955.1 Candidatus Heimdallarchaeota archaeon | reverse complement strand
AAATACCAAACAAAACAACTTCCTTTTCTTTTTTTCTTCCAGACTTTGATATTTTTTGTAAGAATAACTGCTACCAAATCATGATGAACATATTTTTTCTGCAAGATCTTTCAAATCATTCATTATTTCAGGATTATCAGAGACGATTAAGTTATCTCCCCCTGTTCCGTGAACTACTCCTAAATTTTCTCCTCTGAAATATCTAATCATGTGATCGATTGATTCAATCGCAGTAAAAACCCCAGATCCTTGAGCATTTGTATCTCCATAAACAAAAATACTTGCAAACTTGTGTCCGTTAAGAGAATGACCTCCTTGAACATGTAAAGCCACTAATCTATCAATAAACAGCTTTAATTGAGCAGAATAATTAAACCAGTAAATAGGAGAAGCAAAAACAATTACATCAGAGTCTAAAACAGATGGATATAGTCCATTCATTACATCATTTTGAACACATCTTAATGGAAAATCCTTGTAACACCAGAAGCAACCTTGACAGGGTTTGATGTCATAGTCATTAAGATGGAGAATTTCTACTTCATGCCCCCCTTTAATTACTATTCGTGATAATTCTTGAATTAGGAAAAAAGTATTACCTTTCTTCCTAGGACTTCCATTCAAAATGAGAATTCTGGACATATAATAGTCTACAATTCAACCTTTATAAGAGTTATTTGGCAAACTTGGAAAGTATAGCCTTAAATAGCTAATAAACTACAATCCCATTAGTATTCAAGGTGAATTATAATGGTTAAAACATTAATTGCATTTGGAACCAGATTTGGTGCAACAGCAAAATCTTCAGAAGTAATTGCCGAAGTACTAAAGGAAAAATTCAGTCATGAAGTTGAAGTAGTAAAACTATCTAGTGAGACAGAAAATGTAGATATAACTAAGTTTGATAGTGTAATTGTTGGTACAAGCATAGCTAGGTTTAGCTGGACTAAACGAGCTAAGAAATTCTTGAAGAATGACTTCAGTGGTAAGAAATTGTTTGTTTTTATTTCATCAGCTGGCATAACCTACCCTGCACTAGAGAAAGGCGAAATGGAAAAATATGAAAAATGGAAAGGTCGCTTTCTAGACAGGGTTGTAAAGAAAAACGCTAATGTAGAGCCAACCTCAACTGCTGTTTTTGGTGGTTGGATGGAGAATAAAGGAAAACCTGGAACTTATAGCACATATAATTGGAAAGAAGAAGATGCAGCTAAATGGGCAGAAGAAATAGGAAAACTAACTAGCTAACTCACTTTCTCTTTTTTTCAGTATTTTGCAAACAATAAGTCCAAAAACCCCCCTTACTAGATATGAGACAATATTGAAACCCCTAACCTTTACCTCGACTGGAGTAGGATTTACTTCGAGTGGAAAAAAAGAAGAAAAAGTGAAGAGATGTTTTAAGAACCTAATACTATTTCAACAATTTCTTCAAAGTGTTTATATACAAAAGAGAGATGTGCTTCATTCGGATAGAAAAAACCTTTACAATTGGGAATCAAGTTACACATTTCACGTCCTATAGAGATGGGTACATTCACATCCAAACCTCCATGCCAGAGATAAACTTGAAGATCTGGTGATATGTCACTTAACTTAAAACCCCATGGTTTTGCATATATTTTTTCTTCATACGTTACTCCATCTGGTCCTGATCTAAAAGCTTCTCTAAATTCTTTTGTAAAGATATCTAACAGTTTAGAATCCTGTACTAGTATCCTGTCTGGTTCAGCCATTGTTTCAAAAACCTTTTTCATAAAATCTTTAGCTTTATCTGGGTCATTTAGTTCTTTCATTGTTTTTATGACCATTGATTTAACAAGAAAAGGAAGTCTACGAGCGATAAAAAGACCAATACGATTCGATCTCATCATTCCCTTTTTTCGCATATTGATTGGTCCCATTCCTCCAACAATAGCACAACATTCTAACCTATGAGGAATTTTATAAGCACAGGCTGCAGCATAAGGACCACCTCCAGATATTCCCTCAACAATGAATTTCTCAATTCCTAGATGATCTGCAAGTTCGATTATATCATCAGGCCAATCCAAGAGCTTACGTCTTGGTTGGAAATCAGAAAGTCCAATTCCTGGTCGTTCAACAGCTATCACGTGTAGACCAAGCTTAGTTGGTTTGTCTCCATGAAGAAAAACTTCGTAACGAGAACCAGGATGACCGTGAAAATGAAAAATAGGTATACCTTTTAAATCTCCAAACTCAGCAAAACCTAACTTTCTGCCATCACGGAGTTCCAAGGTTTGATTTAATTCAGCGTTTTCATACATACCCCACAAAATCAATTAGCAATTTTTAAGTGTTTTCTGTCATTTTTCTTATTAAATTCTACCCATCTAAATGTTTCATAATTCTTCTTTCAAATGATTTTATAGTAGCTATGATCAAGAATATTGCCGCAATTACAGCAACTGCTATTGCTTGCATTGCGAGATTTGCAACCATAATAAGACTTGCGAGCAAACATAAGATACCAAAAAGTGAAAAAATTGCAATTATTAGCTTGGATAAATTATCGACATATTCCTTTTCTGCATTTTGTGACATGATTTCAAAGTGTTAAAGTATCTTAAATACTTTAGGTAGAGTAATCGAAAGAAATTCTAAGCTAATTTCAGTTAATCTTTTATAGAAATCCTTGGAAGAAATATGTATTCATTACTGTATGGATTTCTTGTGTTGATGATATCAATATGAATTATCTTTTTTTCTTTTTTTTATACAAATAGCAATTAGAAAACCTGATAATAACATAATTGTAACCCAAAATGGTGAATCTGTCCTTGATGTTCCACTAGTGTATGGTGTTGGAAATGTGTGACTAGCCCACTGAAATTCTATCTTTCCATCTACCATTGTAAGTAAAACATTGATATCCTTAAGGTTTTCAGGATTCATAGTTAAAGGGTCATCATCTATAACTATCAAATCTGCATACTTTCCAACTTCTAAAGAACCAATATAATCCTCTTGTTTTACTGCATAAGCTCCTTCTATAGTCATCATTCTTAGTGCCATTTCAACTGAAATTTCATGTTCAGCTACCCAAGGATCAGGTGTATGGATAGTTCCATTTTCATCAATGGCTTTTCTAGTAACCAAACCCCATAGGTGTAGGAAAGGTCTGATATTAGCTGATTTACTCCAATTATCTTCATCATAACCATGAAGAAAACCAAAATCAGTTTCTAGATAAGAATGAAGACCTTCTCCAGGCAGAGAGTATCTGTTTACTGTCCTTTCCATCCATATGGAACTGTAAAGATCTGCATATTCTTGCTGCCAATAAGTTGGGAAGTAACCTCTAACAGAATGAATAGTATTAAGTGATAAAGCTTTAACGATTTGATCTTCTCTGATGAAACTATTGTGCTCAATCTGATGTCTTGCATTATCATTATCTGTCCCATTCAGTGCATATTCTATTGCATTTAGGATAGTTTCAGTTGCTCTATCACCCATCGCATGAACAGCTACACTAAACCCTCTATCATGAATAGAATCTACTATTGATTTCAATTCTGATTGATTAAAATAAAGATCCCCATAAGGATTGATAATTCCCCATAAATCCATCATTTCCTGTGTATAGGGATCACTCATTGCTGGAAAACCTCTGTGTCCGTAAGCTCCATCTAAATAGATTTTGAATCCAGGAACGCGAAACTTGCGATCATGATCTAAAACTGGAACTACATCTGGTTCCCAACAACCAACAAGAACTGTTTCATTATTTTCTAGCCAAGCAAAATTGTAGATGAGGAAAGCATTGACTCGAAGACGAAGAGTACCATTTTGTTCAGCTGATTGAAGCCATGTAAATTCTCCAATATCTATACTTTTCTCGTTTAAAGCAGTATAACCATTAGCGAGAGCAATGTTTTGAGAGTCATAGATTGTTTCAGTTTCACCTATCCAAAATAGCGAAGCCATGTAGTGTGAATGACCGTCAATAATTCCAGGCATGATAGTTCGACCATCTAAGTCATAAGTAGTTTCATTTTCAGTTGCATAGTTCTGTAGAATTGTTTCAGTACTTCCTAAACCTACGATTAAACCATCCTTAATAGCAATTGCTTGGACTAGAGGATTGTTCTCATCAATAGTGATTATATTTCCGTTACAGAAGATATAGTCAACAAGTAGGGGACTAGTATCAGCTTGATGAATTATTGGAACGAAAAAGGGACAGACTAATAATGTTAAAAATAGAAGAAAAGAGGGAGATTTCTTCATAATTTCACATATAATTCAAAAAATAAAAAGGTTTAGGAGAATTTTGATGGTTTCATAGTGGATTAGTTGGTAATGGATAAAATCTACAGAACCAGCAGAGCCATCATTATTCATTCTTACACCCAGGAATTAAACAGATTATATACTAAAATTAATATAATTAGAACTATTTAAGAGTTGGTCGCTACTATTACGCTACTCTTTTTCGTGGAAAAAGTACATAATAGTTATTCAAAAAAAGAAAAAGAAAGAATTAGTACAATTATGTCTTTAATTGATAATTTGGATATTTTCACTCTTTCTAAAGCGATGGATTTAACAAACTTCTACTGGGAAACCATTCCTTTCTTAAAAGCTATAAATCTGTATGTAAGGTATTCAAGGAACAGCTTTGGATCAGTTCTACGTGGTCCAACTTCAAACAACATTTCTTTTGCCATATCAAGCTCCTTGTTGAAAAACATAGAAACTAGTTTGGAAATAATCCTATACTTTTTCCTAAAAGATTTCTTGTAAAAATCAATTAGTACCTCTGTAAATGGTGGGATATATTTGTAAATATTATGATACAATTCCATTGTTTGAATCACTTGACTGGTTACATCAATGTCTTCCACTAGAATCAAACCTCTTTTTTTTGCACTTTCTAAGTAAGATTCATGAACATGCATTTCCTTGAATGCTCTTCGACTATCCTTTCGAAAATGAGATCCCATGACTAAGTAACCACCTCTTTTCAAATACCTAATTATTTGGTCAAGACCATTCTCCATGGGGAAGTAGTTGCTTGATTCACTCATTAATACTACATCGAATTTTTCGTTGATCTCAAGATCCTCAAATCTACTTCGGATAAAAGTTACATTTTCGTATTCTGGCAGAATGTTCTCTGCAAAGTAATTCTCTTGGCTCGGAGAAGGGGATATACATGTAACTTTCATACCTTTATCTGCCATATAAATAGCATTATCTCCAACACCTGCCCCGACATCTAGAACAGTTTCAACTTCTTCCGGAAACATGTCAATTAACTTTATGGTGTAGTTCTTTTGAGCTTTTGACAGCTCATCAAGAGTCACAGGTTGCCCCTTCTGCCAAAGTCCTTGATGAAGAGATTTTAAACCAAATCCTTTTACATAAATTTCAAGATCCAAACTGTCTTCGTCTCTTCTATTTTTTGAATATTCTGTAAAATCACTGTATCCCAACAACCACCCTTTTTTTCTAAGTTTTGATTTCTTCATAAATTCACTGTATCCCAATAACTAGCTTTACTTGCTAGATTTTTAGATCTTTAGAGTTCGCGCAATATTTTCAGATGTCTTTTTTGGATCAAATGTATCGATTTAGGTGATGTCTCACTAATTATTAAGGGAAACAATTGATTTCGAGCGCGCGATTATCACTTCATTTTCCTTGTATAATGTTTTAAACATTTTTATATTTTTAAAGTATCTGCTGAAAAGAAGATGAGGATTACTACACTAGAAGAGATAGAAGCTATGAATCAGTGTAATGTTTTGAAACTTATGGTGATGACCCTAAATTGGAGGATATGAGAAAATTATTGTCCTAAATTCACCTTATTATTTATATAATAAAATCATGATGTTAAGCTATGTCTCTTGATCAAAAATTAGGTCGTTGCGGAGTATATTGCGGTCAATGTAGAGCATTTACAGGTGAAACCGCAGATTTTGCTACAAAATTTAAGCATTGGATTGTTCAAGACTATTCCTGGTTAAAGGATGCAGAGGATTCTTTTGATTATGATAATTTTCTTCAAGGTTTAGAATGGTTTACAAATTCAACTTGCCCAGGATGTCGAAATTCAATAGAGGGTTGGTGTGATGTTAAGAAGTGTGAAAAGATTCAACAAAATATTTTAGATAATTGTCTTATTTGTGATGAATTTACTAATTGTCCACATACAGATTATCAAAGGAATAGATATTCCTATCTATTTAATCTAGTTGATTTCATTAAGAAAGAGGGATTTGATAAGTTCCTTGAAGAAGAAGAAAGGAAAGCAAAAGAAGGAGTACGAATTCAAGAAATAAGAGATTATTAAAAGAAAGGAAAAATTATAATTAGAACATGGTTTGGAAAAAAGAGTGAACTTAGAAGCATTTACTTCTTCCAAAAACAAAGGAGATGGGAGAATTAGATGTTCTACTATTAATTTCTTCTTCTTTTTATCTGTTCAATATTTGCATGAATCAACCTTTTCATGTTTGGAGTTATTGCTGAGATATCTACATCGAAAACCAAGAAAGGAGTATTGTTTTCCATGTAAATTGGTTTCAGAACAGCTTGAGCGATTTTATAAGGTAGACATTGCATAGGACCTGTTAAAACCAAAGAATCAAAGTGTGAATTTTCTAGAGTTTCCATTCCCTTGCCGATTGTAGGGATAGCTTCACCAAAAATTAAAGGACTTATTAGATCCTTTGACTGAGTGAATATTTCCTTCAGATTGTTTCGCTCAGCAAACAGTAATCCAGTTTTTTCAAACTTCTTTCTCATCTTCTTTTCTACTCCTTGCATGACTATAGGAGCAATTTTACTTATGACATATATGCGAGAATATCTTGTCCACAAAGTTGTATATGCTCGCAATGAGGTTGTTCTTGCAAAAGGATCCATCTGCCAGAGTTGAGCTATGATGTGACGCAAACTATGATTGGTATATAAAATGAGCTCATAAACATCTGTAGATTTGACTAAAATATTATGTTCAGCATAAATTGCTTTTAACTCCTTCAAGAAGAATGGACTGAAACGGACAAAGAAATCCCCACTTACCAGAACTTTAGGAAGGTCCATTGGTGAGCTTTTTCTCGGAATGGTCGCTATATTATCTATTAGTTTATCGATATTTTGAATATATTCCTTCAATGTGGTTGTGCTATTCAGAAATTCAGAATAATATTTGTGCAAGAGTTCCAAACTGTCATTATCCCCGACAACTTGTAAAGCATTCTCAATTTCAGACATTAAATCCCCAATGAGAATAGATTTGGTAGCATACTTAGCAACTGTTAATCTGCTAGTTCCTAAGAAATCTGTGAGTTGATCAAAACGGTAAATAAAGAAATTTTCCAATTTGTTATCTTTAATAAACTGTTCTATAAAATGGAAATAGCTATATACAGCACAAGGACTTCCTCCTCTAAACATGTACAAACCTAATACTTCACCAGGTTTTCTGTTTTCAATCAAATGCATAATTTGACCTAAGATAATAGGTAGTGGTAGACATTCTTTTCCTGAACAATGTCTTAATCCTCTAACAGGATAATCGATATTAATTTCAGTCGTTTCTCCAACATTATACCCTAAGAGCTTGAACAAAAGTTCAAATGAATCAGTATGGATTTTTGAAAAACTTGGGAAATAGAGTTTAACTCTGGGATCTTTAATTCCTAGTTTTTTGTCATCTGAAGTAAGAACAACAACTTTTCCTCCTCTGAGTTTCACCTGAGTTACTTTGAATGGTTTGTCTTCCTTTACTTTCTTACTTGCTTGGAAATTGTTAATAATTTCTAGATAAGCTTCTAATCTTGTTTGTGTTCCTGCATCTGCCGTGTGAGCATCAAGTTCTAGAAATAAGTAAGGTTTGTTTTTCATTTCACTTCGTACATAATTCTGAATAAAAGCATCTATTGTACAGCTGAAACTGTTTATGTATAATAGAAATAGATTATCATTTTTCGCAGCCATGTCAATAGCCATTTTGACATAGTTAGAGAAATACCATGGAATATCATCAACATACTTCTTCTCTAGAAAATCAAATGGGATGACGGTTACTCCCATACTTGAGAGTTTCTTTGGAATAAGCTGGGATGTTTCTGGTGGGAATGCATTATAGCTTCTACCTAGAAGTAAAATACCTATTTCGTTACTTTCTTTTAGTTTCTCTAGACGTTCTTTACCCCAATCTAAAAATTGTTGTTCAACAGCTTTCTGTTTTGAGACTGCCTTTTGAAATGCCTTTTCAGCAAGATTCTTAGGTTGTTTCAACTCTTTTACAGCCATTTTCACAAAGGATTTGTCTGATTCATACCCTTTAGCAAAACTTAGCACAGGATTCAAGAATTTTGCATCTTTGAATGCTTGTCTGATGAAATATGGACTTCCTTGAGTAATAGGACAAAAGGTTGAATCCATCCATTTTCCTTCTGTGGGCATACCATGCATGTGTGGAACAAATATCAGATCTACTTCTTTCTTAATTAAATCTAAAACAGCTCCATGTAAAATTTGAATAGGAAAACAAAAGGGAGCATTGGTTTGAAGTTCCTTATCTTCATCTATTTCTGAGAGAATTACTTCATAACCCAATTCCTCAAAAAAGATAGAGAACAGTGGATAAAGAGTGTGGGTAAGTAGAGCCCTAGGAATACCAATTGTTCCTTTAGAACTCGCTCTCTTAGATTTCTTTTGGATGTTGTTAGCAAACATCAACTCATTTCTTAAATCTACTAAGTTTTCTTTTTCATCAATCTTATCTGAACCTCTCCATTGGTGTTCATAACGGCTGCATCTTCCACCAAAAGGAAACTTCCTTCCTCCAACTTCATAACGTTCAATTTGGCAATAATTCTTACAAGCTTTGCAAGTGAAACTCCCTAAATGCTTTAATTCTTCCTTGATTAAGGATTCAAGATTTGTTTTTTTAGGCATTCCATCAATTTCATGTTTTTCATATTTTGATTGTGCGATAAGTGCTATTCCAAAAGCACCAATCAGTTCGGGGCTGGGTGGGATAATAATCTGTTTTCCAGTTGTTTGAGCAAAGGCATACCCTACAGAATTATTCTTAGCAACTCCTCCTTGGAAGAAAATCTTCTTGCCAACCTGTCTAGAACCTTTAACTTTATTGAGGTAGTTTTCAGCAATTGAATAAACCAAACCACCTACGATATTTTCACTTCCATACCCTTCTTGCATAGCTGTTCTAACATCAGTATTAATGAAAGCAGCACAATCAGCTTTGAATCTGACGGGATCTTCTGCTTTCATAGCAATATCTGAAATATCAAATACATGAACACCCATATCGCCTTTAGAACTCTCTTCTAGAAAGGAACCCGTTCCTGCTGAACAAGATGCATTCATTGCATAATCTACAGGTACACCATTTTGCAGATACATATATTTTGAATCTTGTCCTCCAATTTCGAAAATTGTATCAACTTCTGAATCATAATATACTGCTCCCTCAGAATGAGCTGAAATCTCGTTAAATACAGCTGATGTACCTAGATAAGCTCCAACTAGTTGTCTTCCAGAACCAGTAACCCCAACTAAATTCACTTTAAGATTTCCTACTTGAGACATAAGTTCTTCAATACATTTCCTTGAAGCTTGAATTGGGTTACCGCTTGTTCTACCATAATATGAAGCCAAAACGGATTTATCTTCAGGATCGATGAGAACAGCTTTTGTGGTTGTTGATCCAACATCAACACCTAGGAGATAAGTTGAGTTTTTATCAAAATCAGTTTTGTTATCAACTGGGTCAATAATAGTAACTTGACTACTAAAATCTTTAAGTGAGGGGAAAGAAGTAAAACTTCTACTTGTTTTAAGATTTATTTCGGTATACTCTGGATTCTCTTTTATTAATAGCGCAGTTCCATAGGCTTCAAAAACAGAACTTTCTGGTTTGACAACTACATCTACATCTGCAATTTGCTCTCTTAAGATTTGTACAAATGCATCATTAAGAGAAACTCCTCCCACTAGCAACAATCTTTTAACATCAACTCTTGATTGAATTATCAACCCCATTACTTTATTAGCCATACTTGCTAGAACTGATGTCAGGATGTCTTCTAATGAAGCTTCACCTCGATTTAATTTGTGAGTTACATCTGATTTGCAGTGAACAGAACATCTTGATGCTAATTCCATTTTCTTTCCTTTCTTTGCTAACTCAATAGCTTCTGGAAGAGTAACATCTAAACGGTCAATTTGTTGGACAAAAAATTCGCCGCTCCCAGCAGCACATTTGTCATGAGAAAGAACATTAAGAATATGGCCTTCCTTACTCAGAACATACAGAACAAACGCTTCCCCTCCAAGAGATACAACAACATCAAATTTCTCATCATACGAGTTTATTGCTCTTTCAACAACTACTATTTCAGAAATTTCCCCAAAAGAACCACTAACATTGTAGTAGCAGTCTTTCCCATTAATGTTCTTCTCAATTATTTGATCAAGAACTTCTTTGGGTTTTCCTAAATGTGGTTGTTTGTATGTTTGAACATTCATATTCTCGTCTACAGAAACTACATTAACTGATACAGAACCAATATTTACACCCACATACTTACTAATGCTAAACACCCTATAGATTGAATAGTTGAGATATATCCCATGAAATAATATATATCTTATAAAACTTGTCTACGACCAATTACATAAAATGGGAATTACCCTTAATTTCACCGAGAATTTAGCAGTAATTAAGAAGACTATTCTTATGGTTTCATGGAAATATTTAAAAAACATTCACAAGCGATGAATTTCGAGTCTATACATCAATATTTCCAGCTGTATCACCAAAGAATCAGGAATTAAGAGAGAAAAATTAGTGATTATTCTTTCTTCTAATAAGAGGAATAACCCAAATTAAGAGAATTATTAAACCAAAATAGAAAGAAGTTTCAGTTGTTGGTGGTTTTATCAGATACATCATTACTGTATCTTCAATAGTTGTGGTTTCCAGATTAGCATCATAGACAAGGGCCTCAATTGTTAGAGTATCTTCAGTTACTGAAATATTACAATAATGATATTCTGAAATGTAAACATCACCATCTATAGCTTGATCTGTAGCTAGAGGAACATATAGAGGAGCTCCTCCTCCAGATGTTCCTATATGTTGAATTCCTTTTCTTATTGTGTTGTAATAGTTATGATCATGACCTGAAAAAACTAAATCAACTCCGTACTCTATAAATATTGGTTCAAGAACAGCTCTGATATTCCCAGCATGAGTAACCCTAGATGCACTTTTAATAGAATACATGGGACGATGTATCATTGCAATTGTAAAATTCATTGTATTGCTTTGTAAGTCATCAATTATCCATTCTTCTTGTTCTGTTGTAATTTCAAATTCATATGTATAGAATTCTTCTGTATTAATAATTATGAAGTGTATTCCTTTATTGTCAAAACTATAAAATCTCTCATTTCCAGGCATTTCTACATTACTCATATAAGTTGAGAAATTTAGCTCTTTAGGACCCCAAGAGCCATCTGGTAATTTGTAGGTATATATTTCGTGATTTCCAACAGCATATTTAAACGTAACATTATTTTGAACAAGTAAATCTATATCTTCATAATATCTATCCCAATCATCTTGTTCTCCACCAGCATTAACCATATCTCCTGTATGAAGTATGAACTCTAGATTGGGATTACTAATCATAACATCCTCATAAATTGCCTTTCTAATAACATTAGTAGTATTATCTTCCCAATTTCTGGTATCACCCAAAGCGATGAAATGCCAAGGATCATATGCAGTTTCTGCTGAACCATTTAAGAGATTACTTTGGGTATTCATAGATAATGATGATATAAAAATTAAACAAAAAATTGAGAGAGGGATAAGTTTTCTTTTCATTTCTTTTTCTCCTTTTTTCTTACAGATATTACAACTAGTTCAGATATTAAAAAAACTGGTCTATATTAAAATGTGACTAAACCGCAATAAAATGAAACAATTAAGGTTGAAAGATATACATTTATTCCTAATGTCTGTTAAGTTTAAAAATGAGTGATTTAATTCACTTATATGCGAAAAAGAAACATAATTTTGGTTAGTGTCTTCACTTTCCTAATTGTCAGTGGAGCAGTAGTTTGCTTTATTGTAATCCCCTTTGTTGGAAAGAGTTCAATGCTTCACCCTGATAAAGAGGAGATGAAAATGTATCCACAAGAATTGGGAATGAGTTATGAGAACATAACTTTCAGCACAAGTGATAGTTTAGATCTAAAAGGATGGTTTGTAGATCCAATTAATACAACTAATCCTAATGCAAACACAACCATGATAGTTTTACATGGGGCCACTCATGCAAAAGATTGGATGCTAGAGCATTACGGGCAGGGATTATATGATCAGGGTTATAGACTATTCTTTTTTGATTCTCGCAATAGAGGTGAATCTCCAGATACAGAGCTGGGTTTAACCTGGGGTATAGATGAAGTGAAAGATGTGAGAGCAGCTGTTGATTATGTCAAAGCTCAACCAGAAGTTAACGCTTCAGCTGTAGTACTATTTGCAGAAAGCCAGGGAGCTGCAACTATATTGTTCTATACAGCACAATACAATGATGTTGCTGCTATAATTGCTGATTCAAGCTGGGCTTATGGAGATTTAATGATTAAGCAAGCATATCCCAGGAGATCTGGTTTTCCATGGGTCATCTTTGGTCAAATCACAATAGCTCTTCTAGAAAGGCATTATGGCTACACATTTGCAGATATATCTCCAGCAAATGAAGCTTACAATATAACTGTTCCAACATACATAATACATGGAAATTCAGATTTAGACATAAATCCTGAAGATTCTACAATAATATATAATGAACTTCCTGGAACAACAGTTAAACTACTCTGGCGTGTTGATGGAAGAGGACACGTAGAAGCTTATCTAGAACCAGACTATTTTGACAGAATAACTCAATTCATTTCAGATAATGTGTAAAACTTGTTTACTTATATCTGAAATTTTTTCTTCAAATTGAAAAATTAAAAAATGTTATGAACATAGGGTAGAACTTAGTTACTGGGGAGAAGCTTTTCATACCCATATTTTTTTCTATATTCATTCCAGTTTCCATTAACTCTTCTTATGACTTCATCATCAGTTTTATGAACATTAGGAACATAATCTCGTCTTTGAGATTCAGCGTAGGCAATTATATCATCCTTATATTCATCCCATCCATCAATTTTCAAATGTTTGTACATTTCTGCCATTTTTTCAGATGGATTTTTTATGAACTCCTCGTATTTCATGTGGAAAATTCTATCTTCAGGAATTAGATGTAAATCTTTGTCTTGATATTCATATAGAAGTTTATAATTATCTAGTATGTCCTGTTTCATTTTTTCTTCATCCCACTTTTGAAGTGTATAAATTCCAAAAACCTCATCAAAAAACTTGACAGTACTAGAATATACCTTGTAAGGATCTCTATATGTATGAATAAATTTAGCTTTTGGAAACATCTCTAGTATACCTTTTATCCGATAGCTATTGACTGGATTCTTCAAGAAAAGCTGTTTACCTTTATGACCTAATGTTAGCATCTGTACTAAATAATAGAACTGCTTCTTCCACCTTTTTCGATGTCTTGGCATTCCCTCAAATGTCAGATATTTTGTGTAAAGATCAAAGTTTTTTGGAAAAATAAAACCAGTGTAGTAACCATATTTAGAAAATGTTCCTAAACAATATTCCTCCTCTGTTGGTTCCTCAGCTCCCATAATTACATTATCCATTGGTCTAACATCAGGTAAAGAAGCTTCAATAATCCACTTAGTCAATTTAGGAAAACCTAAGTACATCAAGGTTGCATAAGCTTCTGTATTTGAAACATAACCTTTTGATTTATCATAAGCCATTAAAGTCATGAGATAGGTAGTTCCTGTTCTATAATGACCTATGATGAAAATTGGATCTTCCTTGATTTCAGTTTTTTTGATTTTTCTATGAAATCGTAATTTCTGAATCACTTTTAGAGGGCTTGTTATCACGCTCAATCCTATTGCATACAAAAAGCGGTGAAAATATTTAAGATCGACTTCAAATTTGTTATCCCAAAGTACTTTTACAATATTAGGAAGAGAATATCCTGCAAGTGGTTCTTCTTTTACTACTAACCAAGTTTTATCTTTACCCATAATGAATCAGCTACTGAAATTATTAGCTTTAACGAGTTCAAACAGTAAAAAACGAGGTTATTTAAATAGTTTATACTAAAAAACATAAAAATGGAAAATCAGCTTAGAGGATTCGAAGATAGTGGGAATAAATCATAAGCATTTGATGTTCCATCGATAGAATATATTCCTGCAACCCATTCATCCCAAAAATTCCCCTGAGTCTTTCATGACTTCAGTAAACAAAACAATAAATTTGAAACTGAAAAGATATCTCACCTTTTTTTTCTGCAACAAGATTGCAACAACTTAGAGACTGAGAAACAAGAAAAGAATCAATCAAGTGTATTAGTACTCAAGGAATATGAATCAACACTATAAGTATACTCACTTAATTCATAGTGAAACAACATAATGAATTTCTAAAAAATTAGTTTTACGAAAAAAAAAAGAGAGTTAGAAGACTTATGCCTTCTTTCTACGAATAATTAATGCTGTAACAGCTATAGTTGGAATTGCTATTAAGGCAATTGCTCCAAAACTAACACCACTTGTTTCAGGCATACCAATAATTGGATCATGAACAAGTTTAAGTCCATCACCATAATTTGGATAAACCAAATTTAGGTTAATGTATTCCTTACCATAAGATTTTCCATTACCAAATGTAGGATCTTGACCAAAGCTTGTTGCTGATGTAGTTACTGGAACTGTATTAACATATGTCCCATTTTCATCAAAAACATCAGCTTCAGGAGTCCAAGCAAAATAAGCTTGTATTCTATCATTATTATCAGTAAATGCAATTCCATGTTCTTCATGTGTTTGATTTCTAATTGGATTGAACTCTTCTGATTCATTTAAATGGATACCATATTCAGGCTGATTCACTTTTTCTCCAACCTTAATTCTGTGTCTATATTTTATTTCGTGAACTTTAAGATTAAAAACTAAACCAGCTGCACCTGGAGTAAAATCCCAATTATTTATTATGATATCAAACTTAATTTCTTCAAGTCCTTTGGTTGTGAAAGACACAATTGTACCATTTAGGTCTTGTGTGACCACAACATCTTTTAGATATACATGATAAACAAAAGTTATTGTTGCTCCATTATCTAAAACAGAAGATGTCTGTGTTCCTCTAATCTCATTTGTGAAATTTTCAGTAACTAAATCCCATGTTAGAGCATTGGAAGCCAGATTATAGATCTTGCCACCAGAGAGTTCTCCTCTGTCATCAACAATAAGATCATCACCAAATAATTCAGCAAGATGAGTGAAACTTATATGAAACTTTGCTAATTTCTTATTATCTGTTGCATTTGTTTTCCATATGAAGAAGTCAGGTTTTCCTTCATGTAGCTTTACTGTAACATAAGGAGTCTCAATAAAGACAGAACCTTCTCTATTATCTATCTTTGCTTTTTCTTCTGAAACAGCAACAACCGAAGAAACTGATGAAAACACGAACATTGTTATTAGTCCGGCAATCATTATTTTGTGAATTGTTTTCAATTTAACACCAATAAAACATTGGTTTCAGCCATATATGAAATATCGGTTATACCTGGGTTTAGCACCTGTTTCACACCAATATGAAACGGTTGCCAACCATTATTCTATAACAGTTCTACCATCGTCTGTCAGATAAATAACGTATGTCCTTCCCCATTTTTCACGTTTTATGAGTCCGCGTAGCTCCAATGGAACTAGGTTTCTAGAAATCTTGGATTTTGAATAACCAGTTATGTCACAAAGGTCTTTCTGACTTACTTTACCCTTTTTATCGTATATTATTTTGATTAACGATTTCTGATTATCTGTCAACAATGTCATTCCTATTTTCTTCATTGCTTTCTTTTCTCTGTATCTAATTAACCAAGATATACCACTTATTCCAATAAGTACACCAACAGCAAAACCTACTAGAAACATGGTAGCTTTGGATTCCCAGAAAGAAAGATCTTCTTCAGGAACAAGAGGTTCATCAAATCGAATTAAGAAGAAAGGATTGGATTCAATGGCTAAATTATCTAAATTCCAAGTTACTTTGATTCGATTTTTCTCAAGGATTTGTGTTGCATTAATTGGATAAATTGAAGGAGTGCTATCTTCAAACTCATGGATAAAACTTCTTTCAGGTAAAAGAACAATCATTCCGTATGATGTTGTTTGATGACTGATTGTTGAAGAGAATTCAAATGAATAATAAATAGGTTTTGAACCAATGGGATTAAGAATGGTATTAAGATCATATTTTACAGCAAATGCTGCTGTTTGACTCTCGTTAAGTTCGGTTCTGAAGTTAACTCTTACTTTATTACTACTGTTGGAAACAACATCCCAATTGAATATCAAAGAGCCTTCTCCATCCTCAACAATGAGTGTATTTAATGATGTGTTAAACCAGAGATCAATGTATGTCTGAGTTGTATTTTCTGTGTTTTCAACCACAAAAGATTCACTAACAGATATAGAATCTGTTTGATAAATGTCTACTGTAGTATGATGAGATCTTATTAACATCTCATCAGCTAAGAATGTTGGATATAAATATTCTTCATTTGAATTTGTTTGAACAAAATTACTAGAAGAAATCAGTATTAAAATTGTGAAGAAAAGTAACAAAGTTCCTATAGTTTTTTGCTTTTGTGATTTCAAGGTAAGATTAATTGAATATCGTGAGATAAAAAAATTTCCTTTTAATACAATGAGGGAAAAAAGAATGAAAAACACTATGATTTACTTTCAGCAGCGTGTTTAGCAGCTTTTTCCTTCTCCGTTTGTGTCAACATTTTATTTCAAGATATTCATCAGCCCAGTTCATACGTTCCTAATAAAATAGATTTATTCAAAAGATTCAATTAATTCCTTAATTTGCTTAGCAAAATTTCTAGCTCCAGGATAGTGATGCATGTAGTTATAGCTTGGAACTTCAACTAAAGTTGAATCAGGAATTGTACTCAATATGGTTTCAACAAAATCTACTGTGTGCAATGAATCATCTGGATCAAGAGTTATCCATGTCTTACTAGGAACTTTAGCATAATCTTCTAATGCATTCCATCGAGAAGTACTTAGAGTTTTTTTCCATCTCATAGCATTAGCGTTACCTATGAAATCATTATAATGTTGTCTCTGGAACCCCTTGGGAAACATAATTGAAATCCACAATCTGAGGATAGGTATTCCTATAACTTGCAGAATAAATGCTGGAATAACATATGCAAGCCATAAGATTTTTCGAGGGAGAATGAATTTTACTGAAGGACCATTAAAGAGAATTCCAGCAGGTTTAAACAACTTTTCTGCCATCGCTCTTGCACTCGTGCTGCATCCAAAACTGGAACCAATCATGAACAAATTATTTTGATCGAACTTGAAATGCTCTATAGTTTCTTTAACATCTAGACCTAATCTGTTCATGTCAGCTTTGTGCTTCCATTTCACTTTAGAACTGTTTTTCTCTCTTGATTCAAAGACATACAAATCATATTCTGTATAAAGCTCATCCCACAAATCTGACCAGCTGAATACACCAGTTGCATATCCTGGAAGAAATAGAATGGTTTTTTTATCCTTGCCACCTTTCTTTGTGTAATAGACCAATAATTCAGCACCATCTGACATTGGAACATATTCTTTTGTAGATTCTTTCCAAAATAACTCATCTTGGGAATAGTTTTCCATATCGATTTCTTCTTCAGACATCTGATAGAATTTCAAGATATAATAATATCTTAAGGATATTGGTGTAGAAAAGATAATCACTTAGCTATCTTTTCTACGAATTTAATTACTTGTTTGGTAAATTCAGCTGCTCCTGGAAGATGATGCATATAGACAAAACTTGGAACTTGAAGATATTCACTAGTTTCTACTAAATCTACACAAATCTTAGTCTCATCATCAACATGAAGATCTTCTTGGATTGCTCCTACCATAAGTGAGGGAACTTTGACTTTCTTGAAATCCTCAGTGCCATCCCAGAAAGTTACCCACATAGTTTTTTTCCATCTCATAGCACTTGCTGTCCCAACATACTGTCTATATCTATCCCTTTGAACTCCTTTTGGAACTGCTGTACCTATCCAAAGTTTTCCTACGCTGCTTAATAGTCCATCAATAAGAAAACTAGGTGTGAATTTAGTTATAAAAATGAGTTTTGAAGGGAGCTTGGGAGTTCTAACTGGACCAATCATTATTAAACCTAGAGGCTCATCTAGCCATTTTTCAGCTAAGCCTCTCATTGTATAAAGAGCAGAAGCACTTGCACAGAAAATTACTGTTTTTTTAGGATCTAGTTTCAGTCCTCTAAGAGCATCTCCTATATCCATTCCTGAACGATTCATATCACCTTTGTGACTCCATTTTACCTTGGATGTGATTTTTTCTCTAGTTTCCAAAACATAAAGATCAAACTCTTCGTAAAGACAGTCCCACAAATCGTTCCAAGACAAAGGAACAGAGGCATAACCAGGTATGAATAGAATAGTGACCCCTGAAGGATTTTTATTCTTTTTAGTGAAATAGCAAAGCAGTTCTGCTCCATCAGACATAGGAACATAAACTCTTTCTGCTTCTTTGTAGAAAAGAGCTTCTTGATGCTCTATTACCTTTTCTTTTTTCTTTTTGGAGTTCATGGATGGAACTATCTTCAAATTAGTTATATAAGAATGTTAGGAAAGACCCTATGAATCTCTTTTATGAAGAAATTTATTTAGGCTTTAGATACTATTAAGCTAGATATAATTGAGAATTCCTAAAAATCATCCTAGAGCAGAATCTTTACGTGTAAGAGAATTGATTATTGAAGGTATGCATCAGGATATTGTGGCAGAAGCTGGTTTAATAGCTCATGGACGAGGGGAAGCTTTCGACTACCTAATTGGTGAAAAAACACCTTCGTTTGCAATTCAGCAACAAACCGCAGCAGTTGCCATGATACTTTTAGCAAAAAAAGCAATAATTTCTGTAAATGGTAACATTGCATCATTGTGTTCAGAAGAATTAGTTAAATTGGCAGATATTCTTTCTGTAAACCTTGAAGTTAATCTCTTTTATCGAAGGGAAGAAAGATCAGCAATTGTAGCAAAAAAACTTCAAGAAGCAGGAGCTAAAAATATTCTGGGAAAGGATCCTGAATTTTATACAACTATTGAAGAATTATCTCACTCTAGAAGAGTAGTAGACAAAAGAGGAATTTTTTCTGCTGATGTGATACTAGTTCCTTTAGAGGACGGTGATAGGACAATGGCTTTAAGAAAAATGGGGAAGAGAGTAATCACTATAGATCTTAATCCACTATCTAGAACTTCAATCTGGTCAAACATTACAATAGTTAATAATGTAATAAGAGCAATCCCTGAAATGGTAAGTATTGCTGAGAAACTAAGAAACAAAAGTAAGGAAGATCTTTTAGAAATTGTTGAAAATTTCGATAATCACAAATCTTTACAGGAAAGCTTGCTATACATATCACAACGGCTTAATAATTTAGCAGAAGGAGAACTTGAAAAACCAAAAGTTGAATAGGAAGTTGTTTAAAAATGACTACAATGGAGAAAATAACAATCAAAGATTTTCAAAAAATGAAAGATGAGGGAATTAAAATCACAATGATTTCTGCATATACTTATCCTTTAGCAAGGATCATTGATGAAATAGGGATTGATTCTATTCTAATCGGGGATTCTCTTGGGATGACTATTCTTGGTTATGAGAATACACTAGAAGTTACAATTGAAGATTCTATTCGACACAGTCAAGCAGTTGCAAGAGGAACAAAACGTGCACACATCATAGGTGACATGCCTTTCTTAACATATGGAATTAATGTTGAAGAAACTGTTAGAAACGCTGGAAGACTTGTTAAAGAGGGAAAATGTGAATCTGTAAAACTTGAAGGAGGAGAGGAAAGAGCTGAAGAAATCAAAGAGATAAAAGCAATTGGTATACCAGTTTTAGGTCACATAGGTCTCACTCCAACGTATATTAACGAATTTGGAGGTTTCAAAGTTCAAGGCAAAGAGTCAAAGGATGAAGAGAGATTAATTAAACATGCAAAAATGCTGGAGGAAGCTGGAATTTACGCTTTAATTATTGAATCTATTCCTTGGAAACTTGCTAAGAAGATTACAGAGGAATTATCTATTCCAACCATAGGTATAGGAGCTGGGGAATACTGCGATGGTCAAGTTCTTGTTATAGATGATCTAATCGGTCTCACTTTCGATTTTAAACCTAAGTTTGTTAAGAAGTATGCAGATGTTAACTCCATCATCAAAAATGCTGTGATAGAATTTGCAGAGGAAGTTAAATCAGGTAAATTTCCTTCTCAGGAACATAGATATGATTAATCAACCATATTTCTTTACAGTATTGTAGCAAATTTCTTCTTCAATATAATCATCTAAACTAGATAAGACTGACCTATTTTTATAGATCAAGAAAACTCCATTGCCTAGCATAATCTGACCAACAAGGATTTCGCTACTCTCTAAATCCTGCATAATCT
>JAGLXK010000654.1 GCA_023132955.1 Candidatus Heimdallarchaeota archaeon | reverse complement strand
TCTTAGTTTAGGTAAATGATATTTTAAAGCTGCTCTAGAAATTTGTTCACCAAAACGGTTAACTAAAAGATATGAAGCAGCTGTTTGTTGTCTTTCCCTCCAGGTAAGTAATTCGTGGAATTTATTTTTGAATAATTGGGGGATAGCTAGATAGTCTCGTTTCCTGACTTTCTGTACAGATGGCCTAAATTCAATAAAGAGCTCATCAAGATGGATATCAGCTGTTTCAATTCTAGCTAATTCATTTGGTCTAAAAGCAAAGTAAAAGGAAAGAAAAAGAAAGTAGTGAAGCCATCGAGGTTTGATATCAAGAAATTGTTGGACCATAGCTTCAGGATAATACTTCTTAGATAGAACATTTTCAGGACGTGGATATCCTTTGAAATCTTCTAGAAAAGATGAATCGGAAATATGATTCTTTCTTTTCAACCAGTGAATGTAGATCTTGACAATATTTAGATAATTATTGTAGGTCCTTTCTGAAACTTTTCTTTTCTTGATCTCATCAAGGAAGTTCTTCAAAATGTCTTCAGTAACAATCTCTTCGCCAGTTGTTTTAAAATAAAACTTGAGTGTTGTATGATAGGTTTTGTAAGTCATAGGTCGAAGATTTTCTTTACTCTGTAGGAATTGATCTATGAAAGGGGAAATAGGGGATTTAGAAATATAATCATATGGCAAGATATCAATCCTCCAACCAATAAAGTCTCTCCTCTCCTTGTACTTCTTTAGTAACAACGATTTTCAATCTTTCTAAGTAATTAAGAAGATCATAAACATAATTCTGTTGAGTTTCAAAAGGAAAGAGGGAACGAAGCTCGGTAACTGTTCTGCAATTCTTCATTTGTTCTTGGGAGATAGAGGAAAGCATACTCTCAATAATCTGTCCAAAAGGATTTTGCTGAATAGCTGTTTGTTGATTATGTAATATCTGAGTTAGAATAGAACGATTCTGTTGAACTTCTGAAATTATTTGAGAATCGTCAAATTCAAAAGCTATTGGTATAGCTCTTGGAGCAACTTTTTCTTCAATTGATTCAATGAGTTTGTCACGAATATAATCTGAAATAGAATCATATCCTTCTTCATCTGTTTTTTTGATAAGCATCTCTTTAAGATCAATAGGGACACGAAATTCAATACGTGCTTTTTCCTTCGGCATTTGTTAAGCTCCTTTAGGTGGGGGGAGAAGTTTGCTCAACATCCAGATAATTTCATCGAGTTTC
>JAGLXK010000653.1 GCA_023132955.1 Candidatus Heimdallarchaeota archaeon | reverse complement strand
CTGCTGTTGCATTTACCATTCCATACCCAAAATAATCATCCTTACCTTCATCACCTAAATCATCGGCTGTTTCATGAAGAATCTCTCTAATTTCACCAACAGACATAGTATGGTTAATGGATCTCATTAAAGCTATAACCCCAACAACCTGTGGGCATGCAAAAGAAGTACCCCATCCAGTTGCATAAGTATCAGGAGGAAAAGTGCTTCTGATATTATTGACTCCTTGATCACCAACGGGGGCAACAAGTTCAGTCCATGGACCAAAATTACTGAAATCTGCTCTATCTCCCCAGTAGCTGGTTGCACCAACTGAGATTACATTATCATACCCTCCAGGAAATGATTGATAGTATCTTCCTCCTCCAGATGACATGGGGGTATTTCCAGTTACAGAAACTACAGGAATGTTTTGATCTACAGCATATGTGATGTCATCATGGTATAATTCACTTTCTGAATAATAATGAAGACTTAAGTTGATGACGTCTGCACCATTTTCAACAGCATAACGTATAGCGTCACCGAATCCTTCTAGAGTTGTTCCTGCATAATTTAATGAATCAAGAACTCTGATATCCATAATAGTCACATTAGGGGCAACACCCGCTACACCAATTCCATCAAGTGGAGCTGCTAAGATACCTGAAATGAACGTAGCATGCCAATGAACGGGATCAGCAGCTTCTGGTCCAGGAATGTTGTCGTTGGAAACAAAATCCCATCCTGCAACATCATCAATATATCCATTGCTATCGTCATCTATGCCATTATCTGGGATTTCATCCGTATTATTCCAAGATTTTCCTTCCAATTGTGGATGTGAAAAGTCTATTCCAGAATCGATTATTGCAACAATTATATCTTCATTTCCATATGTTTTCTCCCAAGCTCCATAAATACTTATTTGAGGGAGATGCCAACCTACATCATTTGCTTTAGTACTAGGGGGTAAAGTTATATCAGGTTTACTCACTGCAGAGTTGTAATTTAGTGAAAATAAAACAATTAATAATAAGGTAGCTAAAACATGTTTGAATGCCTTATTCATAATAATTAGGTGACTAAAGTAACTTATAAAATTATTTACTTCAATATAATATCTAATTTTGTGTAATCAAGATATGTTTTTTCTTCTTATCATTTAGCTATAAAAATATCACAAAAGAAAGAAAAAAGTAGGAAGGAGTCAGCTATTTTAACGCTTCATCTGCTTTTCCTTTGAAAATCTTCCAGAGTTTCATCTTTTTAGCTTCACCAGACTTGATTTTTCTGAAGTTTTCTCCTTGGCGAGAAAGAACAACTAAAGTAATAGCTATCATTGTGGCGAATGCTACCCAACCAAATATGCCAGTTACAGCTGGATTATTCAAATCCGCAATACCAGTTGCTGGAGAAACCCAAGTCCAAATGTATGTTCCCCAAAAGATGAAGAGAACACCCATAACGATGAAACTTACTAAATAGGTTATTGCACTATACATGATAGCTGATCCCAAAATGAAATACATTACTAACCATATAGGTAAGAATATTGGATTAAAGAAAATCATAGAACCCAAGGTCGATGCAACACCTTTTCCTCCTGGACCCCAAAGCCATATGGGCCAATTATGACCCAGAATTGCTGCAGGACCAGCAAAAGCTACTACCCAGAGATCACCATTACTAAAGGCAAATGAGATGTATACAGTTAACCACATGGCAAAGAAACCCTTTAAC
>JAGLXK010000652.1 GCA_023132955.1 Candidatus Heimdallarchaeota archaeon | reverse complement strand
CTTTGAACATTAGTACCTTTAGACCATCTAAGAGGTGTAAATTATATGAAAAAAGAACTTACAGTTTTTCTAGCAGGATTATCCCTTCTAGCAATTCTCACTTCAACTCCTTTCACTACAGCTGTTTATCCTTTTGTTGAAGTAGAAGTTGGAGATTCTTTTAAATACGTAATTTCCAAAATTTATTTCTGGTATGAAGAGAATAATGTAGTTCAAGCTGAAGAAACAGGTGAGGGGATTGTAAACAACCAGATTACAGTAACGGTTGATGCGATTTTTGACTCAAATGATATGTATAATCCCGGTCTTCCTTATGAAACCACGATTCTTAATGTTACAGAATCTATAGGAGAGCAGGATTTCCAAGCTCAAACTGTTCTTGACATGTGGTATTCCACTTTCATCAGCATCGAGTTTCTTTATTCTATGTTAGTACTAGGATTTAACCCTGAAGATCCTTCTGGTATAGTTGTTAATGTACCTGACACATCAAATTACAGCTTCATTATGGGCTTACCAATTTTTGCTACATCTAATACAACATTCTATGAAGAAGTAAAAGTTCAAGTTAATAGTACATCTATCTTTAACTTAGCGGCAGATGATTCAGGTAGTGAAGATCCTACTTTGAACCCTGTACTTCCAAATAAGGTTGTAGAGGTCTCATATATTGACGGAATTTTCAAATTAAATGTTACAAACCAAGATTATTTTGAAGGAGTTACTTTAACTGAGATTGCTTGGAATATTCATGGAAATTCGAAGTACTATGTAGATATAGATACTAACAAGGGACTAGTTAATAGTCTTCTTTACGAACTAAGTTACAAGATAAATATTGGAGGAGTAAGAACATCGCTCCATATGAAAATAGCTATCGAAAAATCTAGTTCAGGAAAAACTATTACTCTAGGACTTACATTCCTTGAACCACTATTAGCTGTCTTAGGATTAACAACATTTTGGGTCATTGCAAGAAGGAAGAAGAAATAATCTCTTCTTTTATTTTTTTTGTTTCATTGCTTTAAGCATAATTACCTGCAACATCTCTGATTCTTATTTTATTAAGGAAAAAGAGAATCAAAACTAGCCTTAATAAGATTTAAT
>JAGLXK010000651.1 GCA_023132955.1 Candidatus Heimdallarchaeota archaeon | reverse complement strand
CCATAAGCATCATTAGATACTATTGTTCCTACAATTGCTAGCATTCCTACTGCTGCCATAGCTACACCAAATACACCATCAAGGATGAAGGATACTGCCATTGCTACAATGATTCCTGCTGCTGGAAGTACAACACTTTGCAGACCATAAGCTAATCCTGAAAGAACTACTACTGCATGTCCTTCTTCTGCTGATTCGGCTATTGTTCTTGTTGGTTTCTTGTCTTCCCTAGTGTAATAATCACTAGTCCAACCAATAATAATACCACTCAATAGACCTAGAACTACTGCAATGTAATCTTTCCAATATTTCCATATAGTAGCTTTCAATTCAGCAGATGATAATCCACTTGGAATTTGAGAGATCATCACCCAGATGATTAATGCAGCAAAAACAGCGAAAAGAACTGTTGCTAAGTATGTTCCTAGATTGAGTGATTTACCAGGATTATCTCCACCAAAGTATTTGATTAAGAAGATACCAATAAGTGAAGCAATTAAACCAGCTGATGAAAGAAGGATTGGTAGAATAACGAAATTAGGACTGAAACCAATTGCTGCAAAAACAGTTGTTCCTAAGATCATAGCTGCTACGATAGAAGCTACATAAGAATCTAGTAAATCGCTCCCCATTCCAGCAATATCACCAACATTGTCACCGACATTGTCAGCTATGGTTGCAGGATTACGTACATCGTCCTCTGGTAGGTTATATTCTGCTTTTCCTACTAGGTCTGCACCTACATCTGCGGTTTTGGTAAAAATTCCACCACCACATTTCATAAACAATGCGATGCCCGATGCTCCGAAACTGAACCCTAGAACAATCTGGGTTGCTTGTCTTACTGATTCTACAGTATCTCCTGCAAAAATCCAGTAGATTCCACCTACACCTAATAGTGCAACACCAACAACTGCTAGACCCATTACAGCTCCACCAAAGAAAGCAATATCAAATCCTTCCTTGATTCCTTTTGTTACTCCTTGTGCTGCCCTTGTATTGGTCTTAACTCCAACTATCAATCCAAGGTATCCAGCAAACATTGATGCACCTGACCCAATTAGATAAGCGACAGCTTGTTTCCAATTGAGCACTTCGGCAAGAATTGGGACTTCATGTCCAGTCATTCTGGATGGTAAGAACAAGAGTATTACTAAGAACAGTACTAAAACGAAAATTCCTAAGACCAAATATTGGACTTTTAGGAAGCTTTTAGCTCCTGTTTCAATATACCCGGAAATTTCAATCATTTTCTCGTTTCCACGATCTTTTCTCATAACAATTACTGTGAAATAAATCGCAGCTAAAATTGAAATTACACCAGTTATTAAAGCAATAAGTAATAATATATTATCCATTAATTTTCACTTTTTTGATTTTAGCTAGTTTTTGAGAATATGCGTATTATTTAAAACTTATGTAAAGGAGATGAGGGGGGAAAATAACAATTTTTAGATTGTATTATCAGCTAATGTTTTCTTCTTTTTTCTTTTACCAATATTTCCTCGTTTTACATCTCTTATGAAGAGAATTGTTGCTGTTGTTGTTCCCAACACTGCTAGGAGTAGTATAAATGCAATTGACCATAATTTTGAATTTGGGCTTGGATTATCGTAAATCTTAGTAAATAAAAACGGAAATAATGCTGCTAATGTACTTGGAAATGCAAATAAGAGACTAATTCCTGTCGATCTCGAACCTTGAGGTACATTTTCTGCTACATATTTCGTTCCTGCTGCTGCTGAAAAATATAGACTTGCTACAAAGAGGAAATATAATGCAATTGTTAGCCATAATGGAAAAGCTGATGACCCTAAGAAGATTATCAGAAGCAATACTGCACACCCACTTAGTGAAGTTAGCATAGTTAGACTTGTGGTATATTTGTCACTCACTAATCCTCCAAGAAGTGCCGTTAATCCTCCTATTACAAAGATTAATGATATAATCCAACCAGCAGTATTAAGATCGAAATTATACAGGTCAACAAATAAAAATGCCATATAATTACTTGATATTCTGAAAACCCCTGATCTAAATGAAGAATAAAACAAACAAACGATTACTGCAAATGTCATTAAGACTATAAATTCTTTCTTGAACCAGTTTTTTGCCCTTGCACCATTATTCATATTTTCTTTATTAATTCTCTTTTTCTCTATTTCTTCCTCTGTATAATTATATTCAATCAAAACATTAAGTGCAAAGTAAATAGCAACTCCAAAAACTAAACAAATTATCCCTAAAACTAAAAAGAAATTTCTCCATCCAAATCTTGAATGAAAAATAGTTATCATAACAGGTATAATTGATGTCCCTGCCATTCCTAAACCTGCATTAAGAGCCATCATTAACCCCTTTTTCTCCTCGTAAAGATCAGCTATACTGGCATAAGCAACTGGGTGATAAAACGAAGATCCTAACGCTACAATAAGAATAGCTATGATGAGACCTACTATCGTTGTTGCATAAGCTGCAATAAATAAATGAATTGCCATAATTACTATTCCAAGTGGAACAAGAACATTCTTGCTTCTCAACCACTTGTCGCCAACCACCCCTACTCCTAGAGTGATTACTGCAAAAACAATCATCTGAAGTGTTATTAACAAACCTGTTTGAGTTGTTGTCAAATCAGGTAATTTGTTGAAAATGACCATTTTACCAACTAGTTCTGATGTAAACTGTTGAGAAGATTTTACCACAATACTTACTAAATTATCTAGTCGATTTGGTTGTCTAATAACTAAGAGTGACACACCTAAGACATAAGCATAGAAATGGTTTAGAAAGTGCCCAAAAATAAGTGTGGATAAAGCAAGCTTAGGTTTTGGGCTTTTAATTTGTGGCATCTTATTTCGTGATTTCTTTGAGGGGTTAAAAAGTTTCTCTTAACGAAATAGTTTTTCGTAATAAGTATCTTTTTTAGTTACTAGTGATTTTAGTATATGTGAATAAAGCTGAATATGTCTTCAAGATCACATTAGTGGGAAATGGAGCAGTTGGAAAAACTTCTATCCGGAATAGGTACATGGGGCATGGTTTTTCTCATTCACATCAAATGACCTTAGGAGCAGATTTCAGCGTAATAGAAAAAGAGATTTTTCCTAATGAAATTTGGCGTTTTCAGATTTGGGATTTAGCTGGTCAACCTATCTTCAAAGAGGTACGTGGGAGGTTCTACAACGGTAGTATGGGTGCTTTAGTAGTTTTTGACGTTACTAATCGGAAAAGTCTGAAAGATTGCACTATATGGATTCGAGAACTTTTCAAATACTGTGGAAAAGCTGTTGTTCCCATTATTCTTCTTGCTAATAAATCAGATTTAAGAACTAGAAAAAGTGTTAGTCACAAGGAAGCACAGAAGTTTATCAACATCTTAAACAAGGGAACTAGAAGCTTTGGAGTTGAAAATTCTTTCTTAGAAACGAGTGCTAAAACAGGTTTGAATATTGATGAAGCTTTTACTCGATTAGGTAATGCTATTCGTACAAGATTTTAAAAAGGATAAATGGTAAGCTTTTTGTAAAATGAATATATTGTTGTAATTGTCAGTGGTTAAAATCATGAAATTTAAGGTATTAGTTCTTGGGGATTATGGAGTGGGAAAGTCTACTCTTTTTCAACAAATTGCCAAAACCATCCCAGGAGCAGAGAAAAAACCCTCTATCAAGTTAGATTTAATAGAGTTTACTAGAAGGGTTGAGGGACAAGAGGTTACAATTAGTTTATACGATATTCCTGGGAGAGAACTTTCCAACGAGCATAGATCAAAACACTATCTTAATACTAATGGGGCTTTAGTTGTTTATGATATAACTTCTCCCCATTCTTTCCGACATGCTCCGTTCTGGATGGAAGAATTGTTGAATTATAGTGGATGTGGTAATATTCCTGTCGTGATTGTTGGAAACAAATCTGATATGCGGGAGGTTAGTCAGAGAACACTTAATCCTATGGATGCAAAAGAATATGTTTTTCGATTGAATCGAACAGCTAATAGGGAAAACATAGATAATCTCTATTTTGAAGTATCGGCGAAAAGCTCCAAAGGCTTAACTCAAATGATAGATCAATTAATAGCTTCAATGATTAAACATAGAAAATATCTTGACAGTAAAAAATGAAGTCATCTTTTAGGAAAACTATAAAGGCACTATTTGTTTTTCTTATTTTGTGAATTTGAATTATATCCAACGCATAAGAGAAGAATCTCCAACAATCGCAAAAAGAACCTTTCTTAACCATGCAGCAAGAGGTCCTCTACATGGAAAAACTGCAGAAGCTATTCAGCATTATACAAGATGTTGGGGAGAGTTTGATTTTGAAGAATCAAATCAGAAGAAGCAAGATTCTAGAGTACAATTTAGTAAGTTAATTAATGCCTTTGAAGGAGAAATTATATTCACTCCTGACGTCACAGCAGGATCTAGGTTAGCAGCAAATCTCATCAATTATGAAAAGGTTAGTAACATTGTTTGTTACTGGAATGATTATGTATCCCAAGTCTATCAGGCTCTTTTCTTGAAAAAGACTAAAGGAATTGAGTATCGTCCTGTACCCGATAGAAAAAACAGAGTTCTCCCAGAAGAATTTGCACAAAAAGTTGATAAAAATACCAAACTCGTTTTACTCTCTCATGTTCAGTGGTTATCAGGATTTAAAGCAGATGTTAAGGAAATAGCTAAAATTGCTCACGAGAATGATGCTTTGATAGTAATAGATTCCATTCAATCTTCTGGAGCTATGATCAATGATGTGAAAAATTGGGATATAGATTTCTTAACTTGCGGAACAGCTAAATGGCTCTTAGGCCCTAATCAAGCTGGTTGGTTTTACATGAAAAAGAAACTGATAAAGGAATTTGATCCTCCTTTTGCTGGTTATCAAGGAGTGGAATTGGATAATCACGATGAAGTCTATTGGAATGTCAACGATATGGTTTACATGGATGATATTTTCAAATACATGGATGTTAATCCCAGTGATTTTCTTTATGCTGTAGCTAGCGGTGGAATGGACATAATCTTAGAATTTGGTATTAAGAATGTTCAAAAAAGAATTTTACAGTTAACAGATTATCTGATCAATGAACTACAACAATTAGGTGATTTTGAGTTTGTAACACCCTTGGAACCGGAATATCGCTCAGGTGTAGTTAATGTTAGAGTTCCAAAAAATGTTGAAATAGCAAAGAAACTAAAAGAAGACAATATTATTGTTTCTAGCCGATATGGTGGATTGAGAATTAGCCCTCATTTCTACAATAACGAGGAAGATATTGATAAATTAATTATAGGTCTGAAAAAACATCTTGAGTAATTCTCTCAAGAACTTCTTTTTTCTTATGTCCATCGAATAAAACTTTTAAAGCCACTAGTAAAGTCAAAGTGTAAAGTTACATTTAGATTCAATCTAAATTAGGTGTAGAAATGTTGAAAAAAAAGAAAAAAGCAGAAACACCCGAAGAAGAAATTGTAATAATTCCTTGGCATAGTTATGAAACAAAAAAAGTTTTTGAGGAATTAGAAAGCGATGAAACAGGACTTAGGGAAGATGAGATTATAGGTAGGTTAGAGAAGTATGGGCATAATAAACTAACTATAACTGAAAAATTCAAAGTTCTAAAAATGATCACTGAGCAATTTACAAGCTTCCTTGTGCTGCTCCTTATTGCGGCAGGTATTATTAGTATAGGCTTCGGACTCAATAATTACATCCATGCACTTAACGATCCTGAAATTGTTAATCCAACATTGTTGGAGCATGGAACGGAAATAATTGATGCAATAGCGATATTTGCAATAGTTATTTTGAATGCTATTATTGGTTTCGTTCAAGATTTTAGATCCAATCAAGCATTGGAGAAATTGAAAGAATATTTTGAGCAAGATGTTGTTGTAATTAGGGGAGGAAAAGAACAAATTATTCACAGCAGTGATCTTGTTCCAGGAGATTTAGTTAATCTAGAGGTTGGAGACAAAATACCCGCAGACTGCAGATTATTAGAAGCTAATAGTTTCAAAATAGACGAGGCTCCATTGACAGGAGAAAGCAACCCAATAACTAAAAACTTGGAAATAGTTTCTGCAGATGCTAGACTCCATGATAGAAAGAACATGATATATTCAGGAACCACTAGTGTATATGGAAGAGCTAAAGCCATGGTTGTAGAAACTGGAATGAGAACAGAAATGGGTAAAATTGCTGAACTTACACAAGTAAAAGAAGAAATGACCCCACTACAACAAGCTTTAGACAAACTAGGGAAAGTTCTAGGGATAATTATTTTAGTAATATGTGCAATAGTTATGATTGTAAATTCAGCACTAGGAGAACCTCTACTAGAAAGTTTCGAAGTAGCAATCGCACTAGCAATCTCAGCAGTACCAGAGGGGTTACCAGCAGCGATTGTAATTACTTTGGCAATTGGTGTATCAAAGATGGCAAAGAGGAAAACAATTGTTTCAAGATTGCCAGCAGTAGAAACATTAGGCTCAGTAGATTATATTTGCAGTGATAAAACAGGTACATTAACAAGAAACGAAATGACAGTTAAAGAAGTGTGGACGCTCCAAGGAAAAACAATAGTTGGAGGATCAGGTTATCTATTAGAAGGAGAATTTACACAAGATGGGAAAACAATAGATCCATTAGAAGAACCAGTTCTAAACCAGTTAATTGAAACAGTCTATCATTGTAATAATTCTGGGGTTCTGCGAAATGAAGAACATATCGATATAAAAGGAGATCCAACAGAAGCAGCTTTGGTAGTT
>JAGLXK010000650.1 GCA_023132955.1 Candidatus Heimdallarchaeota archaeon | reverse complement strand
AACGATAAAGACGGGTATTTACATGATATTGCACACAAATTAATGGAATATGAAGAGTTAGAATTAAATAAATTTACAATTATACCTGGGAATAACAACGCACTTGAACTAATAAAACAAGCAGACTTAACTGAATTCTGTATAATATATTGTCCAACGTGTTTAAAGTTGCAGCATGTAACTACTGAGGGGTGTGAAGGGGTACTTCTCCTTATTTGTGATGAATGTAATCAGATTGTAACAGAGGTTTTTAGAAGAACCGAAAAAAATCACGCAAATTGATGACTTCTTTGATGGCAATTTTTCTTTAAATCTAGAAAAAATGAAAAAAAGAAGTGAAGTTATATTAGAGAGGATCATATATTTTAATTGGCTTAATATACCCTAATTCTTCCATTTTATCTAGAACCTTTTGGACACTCTCTTCGACAGTTTCGTCATCTGTGTTACATACAACTTCAGGAGCTTGAGGTTCCTCATAGGGATCGTCGATTCCTGTAAATCCTTTGATCTCCCCTGCTCGGGCTTTAGCATATAAACCCTTAAGGTCACGTTCTTCACAAGCTTCCAAAGAAGCATTGACATAGACTTCCATGAAATCGCCTATGCGCTGTCGAATTTCTTCACGAACAGAGACGTAGGGGGCTATATTTGCCATCATAGCAATTACTCCATTTCTGCTCATTAGATGACATACAAATCCTACTCTTCTAATATTTTCATCTCTATCTTCTTTACTGAAACCTAATCCTTTACTAAGATTCTGACGAACAATGTCAGCATCCAGTCTCTCAACCTTATATCCTCGTTTCTTTAACTCTTTAGCAAGAGCTTTAGAGATGGTTGTTTTGCCAGCACCTGATAAACCTGTAAAGAGCATAGAAACACCCTTCTGTTGTATCTGTCTTCTATTATTGTTTACAGCATCAATTAGAATCATTGCCACTTCAGGACGAGTGAATTCTCTTGGAAGCATCTCATTGTTCTGTAGCATTTCTCTTACTCTAGTTCCTGAAAGAAAAACATGTGCCTCTTTTGAGTGGGGACAAGTTCTCTTAGTAACCATTTGTTCACACAATTTGCAGTAAAAGGCGTGCTCGAATTTTAAGGGTTTGATAAGTAAATCAACTTTAGCAAACTGATCGAATATTAGCTGAGCATCATATGTTCCGTAGTATTTACCAACACCAGCGTGATCTCTTCCAATAATCATGTGACTACATCCATAGTTCTGACGACTTATCGCATGAAGAATAGCTTCTTTTGGACCAGCATAACGCATATTAGCGGGATATACCCCTAAGAACACCCTGTTTTTAGGATAATAATTGTTCAGAATAACATTGTATGTTTCCATTCTCACATGAGATGGGATATCGTCACTTTTAGTCGCTCCAACGAGAGGGTTGACAAACAGACCATCAACAGATTCCATTGCAACTTTCTGTAGATGTTCATGTGCACGATGAATAGGATTTCTTGTTTGGAAAGCAACAACTGTTTTCCATCCTTTTTCTGTAAAAACCTTTCTGGTCATTTTTGGTGTAAATCTATACTCAAAGAAGTCTATATGAGGAATATCGGCAAAGACTTGAATGTCTCCCCCAAGATAGACTGGACCACCATTATTGAGAGCTGCTACACCAGGATGAGCTTTATCATCAGTACCATAAACGCCTCCAGCTTCTTCAGCTTTATCTGGTCGATATATGCTAGAAATTTTCAGGATTGCTAAATGAGAATCTTCTTTAGTCAAAGAGATTTCAGATCCTTCTTTAAGCTGTGCAGCAAAATCCTCTGTAACTTGTAAAGTTATAGGGATGGGCCAGATGAGACCTGTTGAGAGTCTCATACTCTTCAAAATACTAACATAATCAGCTTCAACAGCAAAACCAGTTAATGGAGAGTATACTCCTGTTGCTATGCATTCTAAGTCTGCAAGACCACGTTCATCCAATTCCCATTTTGGTATTACTTTAGCTTTTTCGACAAGGTCATAACGTTTTGCCTCATC
>JAGLXK010000065.1 GCA_023132955.1 Candidatus Heimdallarchaeota archaeon | reverse complement strand
AATTTCCTTCGTAAAGAACAAAATATTCTTGATAATCATATCTACTCTTGTTATGAGTGGTATTGTTATCAGTACGACTTTGTTCACAGTGTACTTTCCATCTAAAAGGGAGTATAAATCTCATGATTCAATAATCATATTGAATGATCAGGATTTTACAAATTATCGTTTTCCTGGATCAGGGGAAATGAATGACCCTTATATAATTGAAGGCTTGTATATCAATTCTAGTCTAGAAGCTATAAGAATAGAGGGAACAACTAAGTATTTTGTAATTAGAAATTGCAAACTTGAATCTAATGAAAGAGCAGTTTATATTAATTCTGCTGCTCAAGGAACTGTATGTATTAGAGATAATATTTTTGTTGAAGGATCTATTTCTGTAACGAGCAGCAATAAAGCAGTTATAGAAAACAATATGATGATAGAGGGAAGTTCGCACGGAATCAGATTAGAAGGTAGTGTTCTTTCTGTGATTAGAAATAATACAATATACAATAATGAGTTTGCAGTATTTCTGGTAGATGCGAACTATATTATTATTGAAGAAAATTATATCTATTCAGATCAGATAATAGGACATGATGTGGGAGTTTATGACTTTGGTAATATAGGAATTTTTTCACAGGGAACTAATAATATAATCAGAAATAACACAATTCTTAGACAAAATTTGGGATTATATCAATATGGAGGTAACTCTTCAGTAACAAATAATCTGATCAGAGAATGTTTAGAAGGAATTTATGCTAGATATATAGGTACATCTAATATAACTAATAATATGATTATTAACAACACTGCAATTGGGATACATGTTTTCCGTACAGGATATGCTAATATTAATCATAATTACTTTGAAGGAAACAACATAAGTTTACAAATATCAGAAAGCTATTTTAATGATATTCAAAATAATACCTTCTTTCTTAATCTAATAGGTTTAGAAATCAAAGTAGACTGTCCAGCAGCTATTTCTTATATAAACTCATACAATAACACAGTGAGATTCAATCTTTTTCAAAATAACACATTTTATGGAGTAAAGAATGGTTGGTTATGCAAGTACTCAAAAATATACCTTAATTCTTTCTATTTCAACAATTTATCAGGAACATCTCAGGCATATGACGAAGGGAGTTACAGTGAATGGTCCAATATTTACGCTTCAGGAAATTTTTGGTCAGAGTGGTCTTTAGGTGATTACGTTATCGATGGAAATAGTAATTCAACTGATTCATTTCCGTTATTGAACCCTCCTGTGTAGAAATCAAGGAGTTAAAACTTCTTATCAATACCAAATCTTACATTTTATGTAAATTTGTTAGAACTCGGCTAAGAGGAATAATTCACTATGAATTTTAATAGGATTTGTTTACATTACATTGAAATTGATTTTACTTCATAGAGAAAATTTAAAAAAAGAGTAAATTTCAGATTATTCATGACAGAAGAGCATAAGATTGATCCATGGGAAATGGCAGTTAAACAGCTAGAAAAAATGGGTGAGATTCTCAAGATTGATGAGAACATAATCAAAATTCTAAAGCACCCTATCAGAATTATTGAGACTAATTTCCCTGTGATTATGGACGATGGTAGACTCGAAATATTTACTGGATTTCGTGTTCATCATAATGAGAACCTACCAACTAAAGGAGGAATTAGATTTAGCCCAGAAGTTACTAAAGAAGAAGTTATGGCTCTAGCTTTCTGGATGACACTCAAATGTGCTGTTATAGGTTTACCTTATTCTGGAGCAAAAGGGGGAGTTATTTGTAACCCTCGAGAGATGTCAGTAAAAGAAATAGAAAAAGTAACCAGAAGATATACTCATCAAATGATCAATGTATTCAACCCTCGAAGCGATATACCAGCTCCAGATATCAACACATCTGCTAGAGAAATGGCTTGGATTTATGATACTTATAGCATGTTAGTAGGACACTCAGCTTTAGGGGTTGTAACTGGTAAACCCGTTGAATTGGGAGGATCTCTAGGAAGAGCTTCTGCAACAGGAAGAGGAGTATTTTTTGTCACTCGTCAAGCGATGAAGAGATTGAAATTACCCTTAGAAGGAGCAACAGTAGCAGTTCAAGGTTTTGGAAATGTAGGGTCTTGGTTTGCAAGAATCATTGCAGAAAATGGGTCCAAAGTTATAGCAGTATCAGATTGGCAAGGTGGAATCTTTAACGAAGAAGGATTTGATGTTGAAGATCTTTACAAATATGTTTTCGAAAACCTAGAAAATACTGACCAAACAGTTCTTGGATATCCACATTCAACTAAAGACATATCTAATAAAGAGCTTTTAGAATTAGAAGTAGATATATTAGCTCCCTGTGCGATTGAAGGCGTTATTACCAAGTATAATGCCCCTAATGTTAAAGCCAAAATTATTGCTGAAGGAGCTAATGGTCCTACAACTCCTGGTGCGGATGAAATCCTGAAAGAGAATAATATTCTCGTTTTACCAGACATACTAGCAAATGCAGGAGGAGTAACCGTTAGTTATTTTGAATGGGTTCAAGGTAATGATGCTTTATTCTGGACTGAAGAAGAGGTAAATAATAAACTTGAAGAAATCATGGTTAGAGCTTTTGATAGTGTCTTTGACTATGCAGACGAATGTTGTATAAATGATATAAGACTAGCTGCTTACGCTATTGCATCAGAAAGAATTGTTAAACAATATGAGTTAAGAGGGATTTATCCTTAATCCCTATTTTGTTTTATTTATTGCTGATCACGTTACAGGGCCAATTAAGTTACTTAGAATGGGTTCAATGAAATTATCTAGAAACATCATTATAACAAATCCAAAGATTACTCCAAAGGTAACCTGTCTTGCATATTCTTTTCCATGCGTTTCAGGTATTATTTCATCAATAACTACAAAGATCATTGCTCCAGCTGCAAAAGCCATCCCAAAACCAAGGAAAAATTGTGCAGTTGAAACTGCAGCAACACCAATTACTGCACCTACAGGTTCTACTAACCCAGTAGCAGCTGATATCATAAATGCTTTCTTTTTTGAATATCCTTCTCTCAGCAAAGGCATTGCCACTGCAGTTCCTTCGGGAATATTTTGAAGACCTATTGCAATAGCAACAACTGAACCTTCACCAACATTTCCACTTCCATAACTTACTCCAACAGCCAAACCTTCAGGAAAATTGTGAATTGTAATTGCTATAATAAATAACCATGTAGCTGCAAGTCGTTTGGACATTTTACCTTCAGGACCAGCAACAAAATGCTCATGAGGAGCCCATTTATCAATTAGATCAATGAAGAAAGCTCCAACAAGCAATCCAACAACAACAACCCAGATACTCCCTAATTGAAATCTTGATTCCGTTATAACTGGTTCAATATTCAATTCATTTAAAGATAGATTAAATGCTGAAAATTTAAGTTGAGAGCCAAATGATAAAGGATCAAGATTTAAAGCAGGTACTAATAAACTAAAAGCTGAAGCAGCTAACATAACACCTGCTGCAAAACCTAATAGCAAATCTAATGTTTTATCGCTTATATCTTTTTTGAAGAAAACAGGAATGGCTCCAAAAGCTGTTGCCAATCCAGCAAATAATGATGCTCCTGTACCAATGAGTATAATTTGCCATGTTGCTAAAACCATTAATCTATCTCCGATTATTTTTCTAATACTGATGAAATCATCTCTAATTTAATAATATATCGTTTAACCAAATTGAAGTTGAAAAAAAAGAGAAAGTAGGTAAAGGAAGTTACCACTTCATACTAAATGGTTCTTCTCCTTTAATTATAAGATAAATATCATAAAATACACCAATAAATAATAGTCCTCCAGTAA
>JAGLXK010000649.1 GCA_023132955.1 Candidatus Heimdallarchaeota archaeon | reverse complement strand
AGGGGGTGAAAGGATAGGAAGCTTTGCTGGAAAAAGACCCATAAGAGCTAGGTAATCATTGCAGATTCTTGTATCTCATTCGGTACTAGCTGTTTGACTTCTCGACCAAACATCAGTAGTTGATGGTTCCAAAACATGGGTCTTAGCTGCTTCCATTTTTCTTTCTTATTTTTCTCTAGTTTATATATGAAATTGCTTATTATTCACCAAAACATATTAAGAGTGTTATAGTGTGGTATCAGTATGTCTAATATTGGTAGAATTTATCGAGCAGGTAAATATACTAAGAAAGCAGCAGATAAAGCTGCAATAGAGAATCACATCAGGAAATTTCCACAATTGGAATTTAACTTAGACGACTCTGGTGAAATTCTTAACCAAATTAATTTGAAAGATCCATCAAACCAAGCATTGCTAGTAGAAGAATGGTCTCAGCAACCATTGGTTTATACAAGCTATAATGAGGAAACATTGCAGAGGATGAGATGGGTAGATATGGGTTTATTCCAAATGTCTCTACTCCCCATTCTTAAGGAATATACTGGTTCAGGGGTACCTATTCAAATAATAATCAAAGGGAAGGAATCTATAAATCGTGATTTAGGATTAGCACTCTTCTCACAGCTAAATAGTGATACTTTAGTTCCAGATGAAAAAACACTTATTGGTAATGGGATGGTCTCTGCTAATAATCTCACAGTTTTTACAGGAACAATTTCAAAAGGAATGTTGAATAATAAAGAGAACAAGTTTCTCTTGGTATTCTTCGCTAATGAACAAATCATCGAACAGAGAATTTTTGTTAAATTTAATTATAAAAATGTAAAAATAGATAACTATGATGAATTAAAGGATTCAAAATTCCTTAGTCTAGCAGAACAGAAAAACATACATCCAAACATAGTAAAGAAGCTAATACATCTTTTGGTTTTTAATGTTATGAAAAGTAGTATAAGTTCAGGAATTAAATATACTCTAGGAAGTTCAATAGCATTGATAGTATGTATAGGATTACCAATACTAATTGATCCTAGTTCAGTCCTGCATAGTACAGGGACATTTGTTGTTTTTGGCATGGTAGGATTCTTTGCGTTACTCCTATTAGGTTATGGGACATTACAACTAAGAAATATAAAGAAAGCCAAGAAATTAAAACTCATCCCAAATAATGCTAAAGTTCTAGATGTGATAGATTACAGAGATCCTCAATGGATACATGATTTCTGTCAAATTTCTGATTTCTGGTATCTTAACGAAGAAGCATCTGATATCTTTCTTGCAGCTGAGATGAATTAAAGAAAAGATTCCACTCTTTTTTTTGGTCTTTTTATACTGTCATTCCCTTTCTTTCTTAAGCTAGTTATCTCTCAGCTGATAACTAGCCGTTTCATCCCCAACGTGTTATTAGATCACTAACCATATTTTCACGATTTTATATTATTTAGAATAAATTTAAATATTTGAAATGAATAATCGTTAATTGTCTAATCTGTTTTAACCACTTATATTGGATAAAAGTGGTAGAAGTGCTTCATTTAACAAAAAATAAGCTAATAGGATTAATTGTTACAATACTTATTACTTGTTCATCTCTTATTGGTGTTCTTGTTTATTTAGAGAATTGTCAAGACTGTTCTTTTAACAATCCCAATCCTCCTGACTCTGGTTCAGTTTGGGATGAGATTTCTTTTACTTTAGTCAACAATAGTATAACTTCTATTCGTAATTTTAATGGTAAGAACCTTCTTATTGAATTCTCTTCTTCTCATTGTTCTGATTGCACTCAACAAATTCCTGTTATTCAGCAGTTCTGTGAAAGTTCTCACTTCAATGACTCTCTTGTTGTTCTTACTTT
>JAGLXK010000648.1 GCA_023132955.1 Candidatus Heimdallarchaeota archaeon | reverse complement strand
CAAATTGACATAATAATGACTGTTGGCTTTGTCATTGTAGGATTAAGCAGCATTATATTCCTAGTATTCTTTATTCTCTATTTGAGTAGCAACAGAAGACTAGGTAGAACAAATGAAATCTATTCAAAAACAACAAATAGAGTTTTTATTTCATTCTTCTATGGTTTTCTCTTTGGTGTTGCGGGAGCTGCAAACTCATATTCTGATGTCTATTACTTTGGATCACAATATTTCCTTTCACGTTTATTTGGAATAATGTCTCTGATTTTCTTTGGGTTTGCATTTATACAAATTAATAGGTTATTTAACGAATTTACTCAAAACAAATTATACTCAAGTGAGGAGAAAAAGAGAAAAGGAATACCTATCGTTTTTGGATGCATATTGTTAGTTATATTCATTGACAGTATACTGAGACCCATATTATATGCAGTATTCATTGGAAAAGGGCAATACAACAATTGGATTTACAACAACGTCAACATTCCTTTTAACTATACAGTATTAGGAGTAATATCCGTATTACTGTCATTACTCTTTTATTATCTATATTTACTTGGTAATGATTGGCCAAAAATTGATGATGAATTAAATGAACAATATTTCAGAATGGAAGGAAAAACATTCATTGATCAATTCAAATCAAATATCCTCTATATTTCAACAATGTTCATGGTTTCAACTTTTCTTTCATCAATCTACGTGGTTTATTATTTCATAGAATTTCTAAGAGGTGAAGACGTTTTTGAATTAGTCTGGTCAATCGGAATATTTGTTGGTTTTACTATTGTAATGTTAGTAATTTTCATCGTTCGAATAGCCCTTAACTATAACAAAATAGCTCAGCTTCATTCTGAAACTTCTAACTATGGAATCTTTACCGTTATTTCACTATCATTTACTCCATTCCTACTTATTGCAGGGCTCTTTTCTAATTCTGAGTTTGAAATCCTTTCAGAACTCTACCTAATTTCTCGAATTCTGCTACTTATAGGAATGGGATTATTCATAGTTGGAGCTTATTTCAATTATGCAATTCTGAAAAAACTTAAACTAAACAAAGAGGAATTTGAAGTAAGCAAAAAAGATTTGATATTACCTTATTCAAGTCTTGCACTATTCATTTTATTACTCATAGACACTGTTGTTAGGAAGGTAATTTTTGTAAGTTTATATCAACAAACCTACGTGCAAATGGAAGTATTTAACAGAGATTTTCTGTGGTTAGGTTATGTTTTTGGTTCGTTATTCTTTCTAGCTGTGATACCTACAATTTATGGTATTGTAACTACAAGCAGAGAATATCTCAGAGTGATACCAAGTTATGGAAAGATACCTTTGAGATTAAGAAAATCAAAAGTAGAAGAACAAATCCAATTCTATAAGCCTGAACAAGAACAAATTGCAGCAGCAATAACAGTTCCTGAAAAAGAAGTTTTAATTACGTTATGCAAAAAATGTGGTAAGGATTTACTGGAAAGATTCAATTTCTGTGCTTATTGTGGAGAAAAGAAGAATAAAAAACTTTTAACCTGTATAAACTGCGGAGAAACTCTAGAAAAACAATTTGTCTTCTGTCCATTATGTGGAGTAAAAAAGTAAATAAGAAAATCTCCCTTTTCTTTTTTCATATTTTACAAAATTAGTATTCTTAAGAAAAAAGAAAAAAAGGGAAAAGTTAGTTTAGTTCCATATTATGAGTTGTGCTTCGTATGGTCCGCCTAGACCACCTTCACATGTACCTTTGAGTAGTTTGCCTTCGAAAGCTCCAGTACCATGTAGGTTAAAAGTTCCAGTTAGATAACCAAATTCAATTTTAAAATTCAATCTACCTATCAAACCAGCAGCAGTACCTTCACCGTAGAATCCTGTAAGTTCAAATATTCCGCCACCTAAACCGCTATAAGTTGCTAAGACGAGCATAACATTTCCACAATAATAGATATCACCATGGAAATCAGCATCACTCCAAGTCACAATTCCTACATGAGGGGTGTTTCTAGCTTGATAGATTCCACCACTGGGGAACCACACTCGATCAGCATCTCCAGAGACACCCATTGTATAGGTGAAATTTATAACTATTCTATCAGC
>JAGLXK010000647.1 GCA_023132955.1 Candidatus Heimdallarchaeota archaeon | reverse complement strand
GTTGTAGGAATAATAACAGCGAAGACATAAACAAAGAGAGCGGTTAAATCTATTGAAGTAAGATTATACCAAGCTGCAGTTAACCCGAAACAATAAGCTGCTTGAAGCAACAATACTCCTACCACCTCATAAAAACTGTTTTCGATATTGATTTCCTTCTTATAGAACCATAATTTAAATCTTTTAGATATCCATGCCACTAGTACTATAATTGTAACTGTTAGTGGGATAATGAAGAGCATTACAAAACTGGGCAAATTACCATTTTTTGTGATATCATATCCTTCTAACAGTAAAAGGCTAATTAGCGAAAAACAATAAGCAATAACTAAGAATTTGACTATAGGAAATTTTCTTAACATACTTACTCTGCTTCTTCCTCAATTGTTTTCTCTACTTCTTGTATCTTAGTTTCACTTGATACAATATTCTCAGCTTCACAATGAGGGCAAATAATTATCAAGAACTCACCATCAGTCCTTCTTTCTCCTTCCTCCAATTCTTTGCTGCACATGTCACAGAAATCTGGTTCAGGAAAACTGGGTAATTCAACTAGAATTTCTTTTTCCTTCTTCAATTCCTGCCAGTTGATGATAATATACATAGAACACCATATAATGAACAAACCAGCTACTGAAGCTGCGAGAATTATCATCCATAAATAGTCTCTTATGAATCCTATTACGAAACCAGAAGCGAATAATATAACGAAAGCAGCTGAGAGCCACAGAAAATTATCTACTTCCATGTCATCAAAGAATTTTACTATTGACATTAATAATATTTTGCTGAAACTTATATTTAATATTTCCTTTTCAAAAATAAGTTGATTTAAATTGGTAGAATTATACTAAAAATTTAATAAAATCCAAGGAAATCTCATATTATGACAACCTTTGGAGTGCAGATTGAACCTCAAATGGGGTATACTTGGAAAGAAATCTATAATATAGTTCAAACAGCGGAAAAAAATGGTTTTACCCATACATGGTTTTCAGATCATTTTCTTTTGAGAGAAGATTCAGTAGATACTGATTGTTATGAATGTATAGCGGTAATGATGGGAGCAGCTGCTAAAACAGAAAAATTACGAATTGGACCATTAGTATTATGTAATCTTTACAGATATCCTGCAGTACTTGCAAAACAAATAGCTACTCTTGATCATTTTAGTGAGGGTAGAATAGAGTTTGGTTTTGGAACTGGATGGAAGGAAATTGAATTCAATCAATATGGTATTGATTTTCCAAGTGGTGGAGTTCGATTAGGGATGTTTGAAGAAGCTCTACAAATCATTAAGAGTCTCTGGACAGAAGAGAGAACTACTTTTGAAGGAAAGTACTACAAAATTAAAAATGCTGTAGCTTTTCCTAAACCATATCAGAAACCTCATCCAACAATTTGGATAGGTGTAGGAAGTGGGAAAGATAAAATCCTGAATCTTACAGCTAAATACGGAGAAGGAGTGAATTTTGCATGGGCAGTTCCAGTGGAAGAGTTGGAACAGAAACTCAACAAACTTGATAATTTAATGGTTGACCATGGTAGAGATCCTAAGCTTATGAAAAAATCTTATGGAGCTTGGTCCCATATTTACAAAGATGAGGAAGAAAAGAAGAAACATCTGAAAGAAACCGCTAAACATCAAAAAATATCTGTTGAAGAACTGGAGAAAAGATTAGAAAAAATACTTCATGGTACACCAGATGAAATCATTGCTAAAATAAAGGATTATGAAGAAATAGGTGTCGATCATTTCATTATGTTCTTTCCGCAGAAAGAAGAAGTAGAGCAAATGAAGATTTTTGCTGAAAAAATTATGCTAAAAATCTAAATTATCTTTTTATATCGGTTTTTAAAGATCATTTTTTTTCAGATATGTGCTATGCATTTTTATACAATATAATAATGTAAGAGTACTTATAGTTCCTATTATGAAAACGTAATAAAATATAATATTTATAGTAATGATTTTCCTGCTAGTTTCCCTCAAGTATATTAAAATAATTGGACCTAGTGTGGAAAACCATCCGATTATTGAAACAATTGTTAGAAGTGATAGAATCTTGTTATTAGATATTGAAAATTTCAGTTTTTCAAATAATGGTTTTTCTTTCTGTAAATGGACAATACCACAAAAAGGTATGAAAGAAATTATATTGTATCTCATTACTGAATAAAGTATGAGAGCAGATATTCCTTCATCAGAGCCATAAGATCTTAAGTATAATAACGCCCATACCAGTATAGCTGAAAGAAACAGAAGTATTATAGCAGAAGGTATTAGGAATCTGCGAAACCTTCTCGTTTTTATGTTTTGTATATTATTCTGAGTGTTAGTATCTATTATCGGATTAATTGTGGAAATAAGAATTATTGAAGGTAATCCAATTAATATTGTAACAAATTCCACAAATAAAATCCAATCTTCTTCGATTCTTAAGAAAACAGGATAGAAAATCACAATAAAATTAATTAGAATCACTGATGAAAGAACAAACCAGTAAAGTACTTGAGTTAGAATTCTATCATTTCCACTCTTTTTACTATATCCTATGAGAATTAATAAACCAATTATGATAAGGAAGATTATTATTATAGTAGTAATTGATAGGGCAAGATATTCAAAACTGAAAATGTAACTATTATATAAATTAGTAATTATTAAGTATAATAAACCAATGACCAAAATTGGTATGTTGAGATAAATTCCTTTCAGTTTCAAATCATCTTATTTATTCATTTTTTCATATTAATTACTTTTGGTTAATTACTCTGAATCTTTTTTCCTTCCTAATAACTTATTAATCCTTAATTTTTCTTTCTTCCATGGTTTCATACGGGTTACAAATTGAACCTCAGTTTGGATTTAACTTTGATCAAATTAAAGAAATGGTTCAATATGCAGAGCAGAATAAATTCAGTCATGCATGGTTTTCAGATCATTTTATGATGACAGCTGATTCAACAGAAACGCTAGCTTATGAATGTTTTACAGCAA
>JAGLXK010000646.1 GCA_023132955.1 Candidatus Heimdallarchaeota archaeon | reverse complement strand
GCTATCATACTCTCTTGCCAGTCAAGTAGATAAGTCTTAGTAGATGTTTGAAGAAAGTTATATGTCCATGTTCCACCATGAACTAGAGTTCTTCCAGCAGCTAAAAATCTTACTAAGAAATCTTTGGTGTTGATATCTTTTCTAACAGTTTCAAGGCTTGTTTTTGTCAGAGGTGTTTTACCTTTATGACTTTCTGCAATTTTAAGTGCTTTCTTAATATTATCTTGAAGTTTTCTCTTGATATCATTCCAATTTTCTTCATTAACGTTGGGTAGAGCTTCTAATGTATCAAGTATGGGGTTGTTATAAAATTTGGAATTAATTTTTGCAACTTCCCGTAGAGCAGCTTCAATATTATCTTTCTTCCAATTTTTTGGATGGATGCTTTTAGGGATTTTTTCTAGCAATATCCAGGGTATTTCGCTTGTTTTAGAAATAGCAATTATCTTTGGAACTGGAAGCTTATACTTCTTAACTAAACTCGAATAAATAATCCATTCTTCTTTTGTAGTATTTTGCTTAAGAATACCTTCTTTTTCTTTACCCCAAGAAATTTCAGTCACCTTAGCAGTAGAAGTTCCTGCTAGTTCTCTTCTGAATTTTATTTGATCTGAGGATGTCTTAAGTTTTTGAGCTACCTCATCTAAAATGGAAAGATTACTCAATCAATCACCGGTTAAATGTTCTTGTTCGTTACTCTTTTTAACTATTTCTGCTAAAATTTCTGTTGATTTTGGCTCAGTAGCAAGTGATTATTTATAAATAAGTTTAGTTCCACTTAAGCAGTTAGAGGTGTTTCGTATGGGGAAGCATGTTGTTTCTGTATCATTAGGTTCTTCAACAAGAGATTATAAGCGGGAATATACTCTGGGGAATGAAGTTATCCTTGTTGAACGAATTGGAACTAATGGAAATATGAAAGAATACAAAGAATTGATTGAAAGCTTAGATGGCAAAGTTGATGCTTTTGGAGTTGGGGGAGCTGACTTGTATTTAGTTAGAGGAGAAAAAAAGTACAAAATCAGAGATGTTTGGAAGAAATTAATCAAAAATGTGAAAGACACACCTATTGTTGATGGAGGAGGAATAAAAAGTACTTTGGAAGGGAGAATTATGCAGTTTGCAGAAGAAAAACTTCCTGAAGAAGTAGAAGAAAGTAGAGCAACTTTAGTGACTGCCGCGGCAGATCGCTGGTATCAAGCAGAAAGTGCATGGGAGTTTGTTGGAAGAAAAAGGAAATTAATTACATTTGGAGATTTATTGTGGGGTTTTAAGTTAGGTATTCCTTTGCACACAATAAGAAGTGTAAATAGAATAGGAATTGTTCTCTTACCTATTGTTAGCAGACTACCTTTTAGTTGGATTTATCCAACAGGTGAAAAACAAGAAGTACATAGTCC
>JAGLXK010000645.1 GCA_023132955.1 Candidatus Heimdallarchaeota archaeon | reverse complement strand
AAACTATAGAAGAACAATATCAAGAGATTATTCCAGATGAAGCTATTATCTGTAGATGCGAAAGGGTAACAGCTGGAGAAATCAGAGATTTGATTAAAAAAGGAATAACTGATGCTAATGAGCTGAAAGCTAAATCAAAAGTTGGAATGGGAGCTTGTGGAGCTAAAACTTGTTCAAAGCTAATTGAGAAGCTGTTCAGAGAAGAAGGTATACCCTATGACCAAATTACCCCGTTTGTGCAAAGACCTCTATTCATAGAAGTACCTTTGAAATATTTCACTGGATCTCAGGAGGAAGATGAGTAAAATGACTAAGAGATACGATGTCATAATTATTGGTGCAGGTAGTGTCGGTGTTCCAGCAGCTTATGCAATGTCTAGAGAAGGGTTGAAGGTTGCAGTTATCGAATCACTTCCTTCAGCAGGTCAAGGTCAGAACAAAAAAGCTATTGGAGGAATAAGAGCCACTCATACCAATCCCTCAAAAATCCTCTTATGTCAAGATTCAATAGATATCCTCTCTAATTGGGAAGCCAGGCACGGTCATGATATAGAATGGTTCCAAGGTGGTTATACATTTGTTGCATATAATGAAGCTCATGAACAACTCATGAAAGAAAATCTGGTCATCCAAAAAGAATCAGGACTAAACATTAATTGGGTAGATAGAGAGAAAATCATTGAGCTAGTGCCAGGAATCAGCAAAGAGGGACTACTAGGGGGAACGTATTCTCCTGAAGATGGCAACTCTTCTCCACTAAAAACTCTCTATGCCATTCAAAAACAATCTCTTACTGCTGGAGCTGAATATTTCTTTAAGGAATCTGTAACAAATGTTGAACTCAAAAATGGAACCGTTAAGAAAGTTATTACAAATAAGAGTGCGTATGAAGCGGATTTTGTTATTAATGCTGCTGGAGCTTCAGCTAAACAAATAGGTGAAATGGTTGGACTCAATTTACCAATATCTCCAGACTCACACGAATCTGGTATCAGTGAGCCTGTTCAGAAATTCATTGATCCTTTAGTTGTAGATTTAAGACCTGGTGAAGGAACCAAAAACTTCTATTTCTACCAAAATATAGAAGGCAAGTTTATTCTATGCCTTACGCCAGAACCAATTATACCTGGAATAAACGAAAATGAAACTTCAGTCTTTCTACCACAAGTAGCACAAAGGCTTATTTGTCTTATACCCAGAACAAAACACTTGAAAATGAGAAGAACATGGAGAGGACTTTATCCCATGACACCTGATGGCTCTCCAATTGTAGGTAAAGTAACTGATCTTGAAGGATATATCAATGCAGTAGGGATGTGTGGTCAAGGATTTATGCTAGGTCCAGGTTTAGGAGAATTGCTTGCAAGGATTGTAATGGAAAAGACTTCCCCATCAGATGATAGAATCTTAGAGGAACTTTCTTTGGAGAGAGATTTTGGGAAAGTTGAAAAACTAAAGTAACCTCCTTGTCACTCAAATGTGGGTTGCAAGAACGAATAGTTTTATATTCGAAAAATCGTATTTTATGATTAGTTCAATACCATCACTTAGTTGTTGTCTATGAAACCAGAATACGAAATTCAGCGTCTTATTCGATGTAATGAATCTGACATTACATGTACAGGCGGAGTAGTTTTCATAGGTGATGGTCATACCGGAAAAACGCACGCCGCATTGAATTTGTCCAGTTTTAGGCAGGGTGGTTTTGTAGATGTGCAATGTCGAACAATTTCTAAATCGATTAATTTAGAGTTTGAATATTTCATTGCTCATTCGAATATTGAGAAGTTTAGGGTTACCATAAGTTCTCAGCTTTTTATTATGCCTGGACAAAAAGGAAAAGCTGAAGAAGGAACAGGGTTAGCTTTTGAAGATGCTTTAGACCTATATTTTGATATTAGGTCAATAAATGAAGTTATTGTGTTAGTTCTAACTTATAATCTCAACAGCATAACTACTTTCCAAAATCTTGAATATTGGCTGAATAGAGCTATTGAACAAGAACTAATAAAAGAGTATACAAATATAATTTTATTAGGGACACATCTAGATCAAGAAAATACAATTATAGTTAAAGATGAAGAAATAGAAGCAGGTCGAAAATTCATCTCAAACCATATTGAAGAAAGAATCGGGATTAATATTGATCTAGATAGAATCATTACAACTAAAATATCAAATATGACACAAGAAGGAATTCCAGAATTCCAAGAAGAAATAACTGATTGCTTCTTTAGATCCTTTGATATTGAACAAATAATAATCGAAAACTTAGGTTTAGAAACTCAAAAAAAGGAAATAAGAAGCAATATAGAGAGTGAATAGAGGTAGTAGAAATGAAAAGAAAAGAATCATCTTTAATGTCAATCTTACTAATTATATTATGTTTTAATTCGATAATTTATTATGAAATCCAGGATACAGACCTGAGTAATACTAATCCAATTAATGAGCTAGTTCCAAAAGATGATCCAAATCTCGATAGCGATTATTATCTAGAAGATGATTCATTTTTGATAAAAAAAGATTTGATTCCAGGAGATTTCCAAACATTTGCATTCTTCAGTGGAGGAGGAACAGAAGCGGGAAACGATCTGATTGATGACCCAGAATATCCAAATGAACCTGACAATAATGATACATTTTATTATCCTAATGTTTTGGAATGGGTTACTTATGATGAAATTAAAGATGGAGGGCACATACCCAAAGAACTCTATTGGAGATCTTTAAGTACTGAACCAATTACTCACCCAAGTTCCGCAGGTGAATGGCATCACTTTAGAGAGCGAAACTATCCTTCTGAACCCTCAAAAATGTTTAGTCCAGTCTTTACTGAAGATTGGGAAATTAGCGGAAG
>JAGLXK010000644.1 GCA_023132955.1 Candidatus Heimdallarchaeota archaeon | reverse complement strand
GTTTAGGTTTAACTTCAGGTTTAGGCTTTCCTCTACCCTTTGGACTTTCTTTCTTTTTAGGCGGTTCTTCAACTTGAGTTGGTGGTGCTTGTGGTCTTGAAGGATGATCTTGTTTAACTAAAGGAGAACTTGGCGCATAAGCAATATGCTCTTCTTCGTCTATTTTCACTAGCATTCCAGGAGCTGTAACTACCGCACTATTTAGAGCGATATGTCTATGTGTAATAAATTGTCTAGCTTGATAGGGAGAAGATGCTAAACCTTTCCTAAAGACAACTGTTTGTAATCTGCGGTTTAGTACTGTTTTAACATTCAAAGCTAGAACAGAATCGAGATCTCCACCTTGGGGAAGCATACCGAAACGAGTTAAACGTGATAATAATTCAGTTGCTCTTTGTTCTCTAACTTCAGGTGTTAGGGCTAGAAGAGCTCGAGCTTGTTGTCGAGCTTTTGATAATAAAGTTCTAGCTTTCCATAATTCTTTCTTGTTTCGTAATCCATACTCGCCAACTAATGGTAACTCTCGTTCAATTCGATCTTTATCATAAGGATGACCTGGTGTTAGAATTTTCTTTTTATGTCTTCGTATTCCACCCATTCATTTCACCTTACCTTCTCCTCTTTGAAACACCCACCGTAGTACCTTTGCTACCATGGGTTCGGGTCTTTTGCCCTCTGACTTTAAGCTTAAATTGGTGTCTGATTCCTCTACGACTTCGTATACGAATGTATCTTTCAATATCTTGCTTGGTTTGCAAAATAAGTTGAGCTTCAGTGATGTGAATATTACCACCGGTTTGACGATCTTTCCTGCGATTAACCAACCATTCTGGTATGCCAGCAGCGATGGGATCACTGATGACAGTTTCTATTTCCTTTATTTTAATATCGGTAAGAAAACCAATACGTTCTGATGCAGGAATATTCAATGTTTTTACAATTGCTTGAGCTAATCGATTACTAACTCCAGTTATTCTTGAAAGACCCATAGAAACAGGAAGATGTCCTTCAAGATCTGTAGACTTTATCCTAACTAAATGGCGAAATGACATATTTTCACTCCTTGTGTATTTTTTTATTCCACAACCCGAAGTTGTGGTGCTCTTCATTTCTGAATGTTCAGAATCAGGATTTTATCCTTCGAGCTTCGCCTTGTGCTTTCTAACATTTTTCTAAATTGCACAAATGACCTTAGCTTGAGAGCGTAAGTGATTTTTTTAAGTATTTGCTTCAAAGACAAAAATGATGAAAAGACATCAAAGGTAGATATGGAGCCAGGACGGGGATTTGAACCCCGGAACCTACTGGCACTAGATTTCCAATCTAGCCTCATACCGCTTGAGTATCCTGGCATTTCAAATAGACAAAGAATGTCTTACGTTCATTCTTCATTTATTTTGTTTTAAAATGTTTCTTTTTCATCTTATTGCGCTTTTATGAGATTCCGAAACCAATAAATTATCACCTTTGTTCCATAGAAATCCTAATTTGTGCTGAAACTAATAAATACAGAGGGTGTGACCCCCCACACCTATTTTTATCGCTTCTTTTTGATACACATACATAAAAAAACTCATAAATGAAACATCTCCATTGAGTTTGAAATCGAACCGGTGGTTTTATGGCGTCAAAGTTTCTACTACTATTCAAACCGTTTCAACGCTTTACCTTAGAGGTAAAAAAACCTGCAAGGAAGCCTTCCTTCAAGAGGAAGATAGCCTGGACTTTCGGAATACTGTCCCTTTACTTAGTGATGTTAAACATTCCTCTAGTTGGAGTACCTTCTGACGAAGGAACCGATCCATTCTTTGCGATGAGGGCAATTCTAGCTTCCCAAAGAGGAAGTCTAGCTGAACTTGGAATAGGTCCTATAGTTACAGCTGGTTTGATTATGCAACTACTTGTGGGTTCACAAATCATCAAAGTTGATTTCTCGAATCCTGAAGAAAGAGCATTATACACTGGAACACAAAAGATTCTAGCTATATTGATGACAGTCTTTGAGGCTCTTGCCTATATCTTAGGTGGAGCTTATGGAGAAGATATCGGATTTGAAGCTTCAATACTTATATTGGTTCAATTACTGGTAGCTGGGTTTATTATTTTATTAATGGATGAAATAATCCAAAAAGGCTATGGACTTGGAAGTGGTATCAGTCTTTTTATTGCAGCAAGTGTTTCTTTCAATATCTTTGATGGAATGTTTAGTCTTAGTCCTGAACCCTCTGGAGGATTTAACTGGTATAGAGGATGTGTTCTAGCATTCTTCCAAGCGATATTCAGCGATGATCCAAATGCTACTTTATCAACACCTTTCAGTCGAGTAGGTAGAACGCCAGATTTGATTGGACTATTAGCTACGATTGTTGTATTTGCGGTGGTAATTTATGTTGATTCCATAAAGATTGAAATTCCGGTACAACACAGTCAGTATAAAATGCCAGCCCGTTACCCAATAAAATTCCTTTATACATCAAACATCCCAGTAATTCTAGTTAGTGCATTATTTGCAAACATTTATTTCATTTCTAATTTGATGTGGAATAATTGGAAAAGTGCGGCATCTGGACTAAAATATTTTCTGGTAAGATTCTTTGGCACGTGGGAAGACATATCAGGTGGTACGGGTAGCCAACAATTAGCACCTGTAACGGGTTTGGCGTCGTATACAACGGCACCATATGGTCCTGAGCAGATAGCGCAGTATCCAGTAAATGCTATAATTTACCTAGTGTTGATGATTGCGCTTTGTGGTATATTCTCACGGATCTGGATAGACACGGCAGGTATGAGTTCAAAAAATGTTGCGAAGCAATTACTTGATGCGAATATGCAAATACCTGGATTTAGAAGAAATCCAAGGATAGTAGAAAGATACCTAGAAAGATATATTCCAACCGCTGCATGGTTAGGAGGGTTCTTCATAGGCGTACTAGCAGCCTTTGCGGATTTCCTAGGTGCATTAGGTACGGGAACAGGTATTCTGCTAACAACGGGTATTCTCCGTCAATACTATGAGATATTTGCTAGCGAACAAGTAAGTGAAACTGTTCCAGCATTAGCGGGATTCTTAGGCTTAAAATAAAACCTAAATCTCCTTCCCTTTTTATTATTTTTTAAAAATATGTTAAAAATTTAAGTCAACTATTTGATGTGTTTCAATACTTTTAATTGAAGCTATAGCGATTTTCAAAGCTTTTAATCCATCTATTGATGTTATAACAGGTGGGGCATTTCCTAAACAAGATTCTGCAAACGCGTGCATCTCTGCACTTAGAGGTTCTTTCCATTGAAGCTTCTTATTACGCAACCATTCTTCGTCCTCAATTAAGTAATCCTGCGTTATATAATCTGCTTCAACTACACCCTTTTCGCAAGTTAAGTTTAACTTTCTTAGTTTATGAGGAGTAAGATAGTTTGATTCTATAAAACCAGTTACTCCGTTACCAAAATCTAACAAAATTTCAGCATAATCAAGATAAGTATGTCTTAGCTTTCCTCCTCTTGCATAGACAGATTTAGGTTCTTTGTCAGTAATATATCTAAAAGCATCTATATCATGAATACTTACATCTCGAATAACATCTACATCTTTCAACCTATCTGGCCAATATGGACCTAATCGTCTTGCGCTGATTAGAACAAGTTCTCCTAATTCTTCTTTTTCAACTAGTTTTCTTGATCTGAATACTATAGGATTAAATCGTTCAATGAAGCCTACTGAAACTACAACATTTGAGCTTTTTTCCAAATCAACTATCTTTTCTGCTTCTTCAACGGTACTAGTCATTGGTTTTTCTATTAAGACATGCTTTCCGTTTTCTATAGCTTGCATCGCAATCTTAGCATGTGTTGAAGTTGGTGATGCTATTGTTATTGCATGAACATTTTCATCCTTAACTATCTCATCAACGCTAGAATAGAGTTTAGTATTGTATAATTTTGCTATTTCATTTGCTCTTTTTTGATCTAAATCAAAAAGTCCAGCAAGGGTTGTATTGTCCATTTCAGTGAAGACACGGGCATGATTTTTCCCCCAACTACCGGTGCCTATTACTGCTACATTTAGTTTTTTCATTTTTTTCACCAGGAGACGAATTAATTATTCCCTCATTTTGAGTAAAGATAAGTAAATATATAAAATTTCTCATTTGGTTGAATGGAGTGAAGAAAAAAGAAAATTGATAAAGCACCGCACCTTATTGTTCATACATTGTCAGATTTGGATTTTGAATTGATAGAAGCATACAAAAAAATCTCTCCAAGGTACAGTAGTCTAAAGAAAAAACCATGGAAAGATTTTCAGAGATATTTAGAATCCATAAAAAAACGTTTTTCACTACCTACAGAGGGAATATCACTTGATATTGGAAGTGGAAATGCAAGAAATCTCTTGCTTTTTGAATCTCAAAGCTGGCAACACATAGCATCAGATATATCATTTGAGCTATTAAACTCAAGAGTTATTCTAGAACACAACACAGTCTACCCTCTTAACAACAATGCAAACTCAATTCCTTTGAAGGAAAGGTCGGTTGATCTATCATTGTGTATCGCTACAATACATCATTTTAGAAATGAAGATGAAGTGTTACTTGTGCTTAGAAATATCTCTAAAATTCTGAAACAAGAAGGGTTTCTAATATTATCCTGCTGGAAAAAATGGAAGAAAGGAACCCGAAAGAAGATAGTCTCTGATTTTCTTTTATATTTCTTTAAGAAAAGTAAAAATCGACTGTGGCGTCACGGGGATATTTATCTTCCTTGGTATAATGAGAAAAAAGAGCTAATAGCCGAAAGGTATTATCATCTATTCGGTAAGAAAGAATTACTGAAAATTGTTTCAGCAGCAAACTACAAAGTTATTGATTTTGCCAAACTAGGAGGAAGGGGTGGAAAAGATAATTTCTTTCTTCTATTAAAAAATGGTTAATTTTGAAAAAATTGTATATTGTTAGTATACTCCAATTACAAAAGCTTTTAAAAAGAAAATCATTTTTTGTGTAAGTATAGTATAGAATGTGGTTTTAATTATGGCTTTCTGGGACAATTGGTTTAAAGGACTAACAAACTGGATGATAGAACATGGACTCAATCAAAGACCTACTTCGGCGTGGATCATCGCATTAACTTCTGTTCTACTTGCTATTGTATCAACAACAATAACTAGAGTAGTTTCAGATGTTGATGCATTAAAGGAAAGTATGCAAAAAGTTAATGAATGGAACCAAAGGAGAAAGAAAGCCATGCAAACTGCAGATAAGAAATTATGGTTAAGTGTAAAAAGGGATGAGGAAAGAATCAAGAAAATGCAATCCTCTATGATGTTTAAACGAATGAAGCCAATGCTTTTTACAACTATTCCTTTCTTGCTAATATTTGCAATTTTACGAGGTGCCTTTCCAAGTGGTGCTGTCACTGAAGCAAATCCAGTAACACATTATTATGCTTGGTTACCTTTCAATATTGGAAATTTTCCATGGATAGGAAGCAACCCTTGGTTTGGAGAAGAAGTGTACAATGGACACAAGTTCTCAAAAGTTCCCTTTTCAACTTGGTATTTCATAACTGCCTTTGCTTTTGGTTCAATAATTTCCAGAATATTTGGAGTCACTCCATCAGGAGCAGCTAAATCCAGATCAACAACAGTTAAGGAAAAACAGATTAAAACACCAATTTCATCTGCCAAAGAACAATTAGCTAGAAAGAAAACTACCACCAAAAAAGAATGAAAATTACTGTGAGGAATTAAAATGGTTAAACCTTCATTACGTGTCGCAAAAACAAGAAAGCGAAGAACACCCTCTGAAACTAAGTTAAGAAGAATAGAAAAAAGAACAAAAAAGCCACATTGCGCTAATTGTGGAGCTATCCTTCATGGAGTAGCTTTTGGTAGTCAGAATAGAGTAAGAAAAATGTCTCGTTCTGAACGCTTGCCAACAAGACAACATGCAGGACATTTATGCTCAAATTGCTTAAAGAGTGCAATTAAGGCAGAAGTTCGCAGTTAATTCTGAGGATGTGGCAAATTGCCAGTTATCGCAGTTTCAGGTCCGCACGGTTCCGGAAAAAGCACTGCTGCTAGGAAAGTTGCGGAGAGTTTAGGATATGAGTACGTATCAGCTGGTGAACTGTTTAGAGATATGGCAAAAAAAGAAAATATGAGTCTTGAAGAATTCAGTAAACGAGCTGAACTAAAAGAAGAGATTGACAAATATATTGATGATAAAACATTAGAATTGGGTCAAACAAGAGACAATATAGTTATTGACGCACAATTAGGAGGATGGATGCTTAAAAACGAAGCAGATATACTCATTTATATTACAGCTCCGTTTGATTTAAGAATTCAAAGAATATCTGAAAGAGAAAACAAAACAGTTGAAATTATTATTAAAGAAACAAAGGTTAGAGAAGAATCTGAAAAAAACAGATATCAAAAACTGTATAAAATCGATATCACTGACTTAACTATCTATGATCTGATAATTAATTCACAGAAATTCAACGCCTTTGAATGTGTTGAAATAATTTTGACTGCGCTTAATAGAAAATTAAAAGGTGAAAAAGAATGACAGCAATTCAAGTAGGAAGAGTTATTGTTAAGACAAATGGAAGAGAAGCAGGAAAGAAAGGAATAATAGTCGACATTATAAACGAAAACTATGTTCTCCTTACTGGACCAAAAATAGTAACTTCAGTTCGTCGTCGCAAATGCAATATAAGACATTTAGAACCAACAGATAAAGTTGTTGCAATCAAAAGAGATGCAACAGATGAAGAAGTCGCTGCAGCCATTGAAACTGCAAAATTGAAGAAATTTATGGAAGAAATTATAATTCCTTAAGTTTACTTTTTCCTCAAACTTAATATCTTCCTTTTTTCAATAGTTGGTGAAATATGACAATTGTTTTTACTCCTTCAAAGATTGTTTTGGACAATGAAAATGACAAGATAGTAGAATTGTCAAGTGATACAACTAACTTCAGATGGGGTAAAATCCCAACAGATAGATCTGTTGAAGAACTATTACAATACGGCATAATAAATTTAGATAAACCACCTAAACCAACAAGTCACGAGGTTGTTAGTTATGTTAAGAAAATACTTGATATTCCCCGTGCAGGTCATTCAGGTACTTTGGATCCTCACGTTACAGGTGTTTTGCCAATTGCACTTAGCAAAGCCACAAGAATTTTAGATACTTTATTACTTGCAGGTAAAGAATATATATGCAATATGAAATTGCACAAAGATGTTGAAGAAGAGAAAATAAAGGACATAATGAATGAATATCTAGGGGAGCTTTACCAACGCCCTCCTTTAAGATCTAGTGTAAAAAGAGTTTTGAGAATTAGAAAAATTTACGAAAATGAGATAATTCAGATAAAAGAAAGGGAGGTATTATTTAGAGCAAGTTGTCAAGCGGGAACTTACATTAGAAAGTATTGTCACGATATCGGTCAAAGTCTCTCTTGTGGCGCTCACATGAAGGAATTACGTAGAATTAGATCTGGACCCTTTACTGAAGATGATCACTTATCAACACTTCAAGATCTCTATGATGCGTACAGTTGGTATCTTGAAGAGAAGGATGAAGTCCCACTTCGAAATATCATACTTCCTATGGAATATGGAGTCAAGCATATACCAAAACTCTTTGTGAAAGACAGTACGGTAGATTCTCTTTGTCATGGAGCACCCCTTGCTATGCCTGGATTGTCCAAATATACTGACAAATTTGGTAAAGGTGATTTAGTTTGTATTTTTACACTTAAACATGAATTAATCGCATTAGGAGAAATGCAGCTTACAGCTGATAGCATAAAGGGGTCGGATCATGGTATTTTAGCAAGTGTAAAGAGAGTTCTTATGCCAATAGGAACCTACCCAAGTTCAAAAGCAAAATAATTGGTTAATATCTAAGTATCTAAACACTTAATTTTGCTAAAACATATTTTTTAAAATTCTTATAAGAGATTTCAAAGGTATGATAAGGCCAATCTTTATCTTCAGTGACAATAATGTGGTTAGCTGTGGCTATTGCATTACCTAGACCTAGACCGATTTCACGTACATCCCTACTTTTGAAATTCTCCCATTTTGCTAAATCTTGATCTTCTTGAGTTTTTTCAAGATATCTTCCAGACACTGCAAAACGATCGGGATTTGTTACTCTATTGAATCTAGTTAGTTGCCTTGCATGAAAACCTAAAACATAGACATTGTTCTTCCCAAACTTGTCCTTTGTATAATTAATTTCTGCAGAAGATTTAACACCATTAAGAATCAAAACAGAAGAGTCTTCATATTTTATTTTCTCGAATTCCAAAATTGTTTGAGTAAAAGCTGTTGGATCTCTTGAAAGAAGTCCTATAATAACTTTTGATGTATTCTTATGGTTTACCTCAAGGTTCTGCCTTTTCAGCTCATGGTAAACTGCATGACCTGTTTCTATCATGGGAATATTTTCTTCTTCTCTCAATTTGTGACCATGAGATGATTTTCCGCTCAGTTGCAAACCAACCAGAATAAAAACTTTCATGCTATTCAACCCAGATTAGAACACTTAAACAAAAGGTTTTCGCATAGTGAAAAGATATAATATTATTAGAATGGGCTAAAATCTCAAAAATGAACGAAAAAATAAGGAATAGAGGTAAAGAATCTATTCTATTAGGTTTACTTTACCGCCAGCTTTTTTGATTTTGGCAATTGCTTTCTCAGATGCTTTATTAACTGTTATGCTCATTGGGAGAGTTATATTACCTTGAGCAAGTAATTTAGTATAACCAAGTTCTTCCAGTTTTATCTCAAATTTTTCTCCTTTCTTAACTACTAATCCTTCATTTAACAATGAGGGGATCATAGCTTCAAGATGAGAAATGTTAATTTGATGGGTCTTCTCAGTTACGGCAGGAGGACGAACAAAACCTTTTTTTCCAACAGGAGGACGAAGTCCCTTAACTGTTTGAATCCAATGATGTGACATAGGGGCAGCTTTACCAACTCCACCACGCATACCACTTCCTCTGTGGGTTCTTACAATTCCCCAGCCATGAGTACGGTATCCACGTTCTCTTCTAACCTTTTTTCTTTTTCTTACTGTCATTAACATCACGACATCCTTATTATTAACTCGTTGATTGTATTTCCTCTATATCCCAAATCTCCGCCTTCTGCAAAACCGCGTTTCATGGATTTATATCCTTTTGATGCAGGATGTAGTCTGAAGAATTTTTTCAACCCAGTTATATCACCTAAGCTTGTTTCTCCATTAACTAATGCTTTGGAAAGTGCTTTGATTGTTGTGTAGGAGGAATTTTCTTTCAGATATTTGTTAGAAATTTTAGTTCTACCAGGTATTTCTCCTCTCTTAGTAAGAACGTGTTCCAATGCCTCTTGACTAACTTCGCCCCATGTCAGGTAATCTTTAGCTTTTTTGAGCATACCCACATATGAAGGAGTGTTAGGAACAAGAGTCATATAGTTGCTTCGTCTAACATTTAACATCTTCAGAGTTTCACGAACATTATAATGAACATTAATTGTTCCTCTTAATCGAATAACTGCCAATAATTCTGGTTTATCTTTAGTTTGACTCATTTCTCTCACTTTCCTATCTTGTCCAATCATATGGAGCCATAATGGAATAACTATTTTTTAATGCCTCAAAAGTTGATTTAGCAAAGTTTGAGGTAGTACGAGTTTCACCAAAGGTCTTACTCCACACATCGGATATTCCAGCTAATTCTAGAACGGTTTTAGCAGTATTTCCAACTACTAGACCTAAACCTCGTGGTGCAGGATAAAGTATAACTTTAGTTGACCCTACTTTTCCAGTAACCTTGAAAGGTACTGTATGTTGAGTTCCGCATGAGCATTCCCATGATCCACATCCTCTTCTTATAGGTCTAATATTTAATTTAGCATTGACTATGGCCTTTTTGATAGCGGGACCGATTTCTTTTAGCTTAGCTTCTCCAACACCAACGTAACCATTACGATTTCCTACAACAACAGTTGCACGGAATTTGCGTTTTCTACCAGCGTCTGTTTGTCTCTGAACAAGACTAATATCAACCACATCATCCTCAAGAGTATCACCGAACAACATATCAATGATTTCAGATTCCACCAGAGGTAATCCCTGTTGGAATATTTCGTCGATGCTTGAAATTCTACCTTCTTTAACTAATCTCCCTACTCTTGTTCGAGGTTCCCATGCATCTAAATCTAAAAACATATCTCTACTCATTTTTATCTACCTCATTATAATTTATCAATCTTAGCTTTTACCTCATCGAAAAGCGAGGGTAAATTCTCAGGCTTCTTATTAACTTTGAGATATTTAGAAAAGAGTTTACTGTACTTCTCCTTATCTTCTTTAGCTAATAATTTGGCATAAGATTGGATGTGTTCTCCTCTGATTCTATCTTCAGAAGGTATCATTTTATCATTGTATGGAATTGCTACACCTGCATCCACTACTCCCTTGAGAGTAGCAAACATTCTTGTTCCAGGATTTACAGCAAATGTACCAACATCAAAAATTGCTGATTTAATTTTAGATTTTAGAGCTTTTTTACCAGCTAGATAGCCAGTAAGATAAGCTGCAGGTAGATTTGAAGTAGCTATATCCCACCCATGATTCTTCAATTCATTTGATCTTACTTGAACAAAAGTTTGATCGCCGCCTATTTTTGATTCAACGAACTGAACCAAAACTTGCTTATTCGAAGGCCTTGCTACAAATCGAATTTTGCCAGATTTTAAGAGTCTTTTTCTTTGCCTATAATCTGTTTTCATTTCTCGGCGTCTTCTAAATGGAACTCTATAGAGTGGTCCATATCTTTGACGCTTTGGCTGCAGCTTCCTTTTCTTTTTATAACCCTTTCTGCTTCTTCTTGACATCTTTTATCACCTTATTATAATTCAGGAAGACGTTTCTTTGCTAAACCATGTTCAGCAATATAATTTCGAAGATAGCGTACAGAGCGGAAAAGGCCACCTTTAGTTTGGAGATATAACTTTCTGTAATTTAAAGTATCAATATATCCTTCATCTCTAAGGTTTTTAAGGTATTTTCGTTGAGCTCGTATTTTTGAGATCCATCTGTCTTTACCAGAAAGACGAGAGTATTTAGAACCTTTACGACTACCGGGACCAATTCTTTGACCCTTTCTCTTCTTAGCCGCAACAGCTTTTGCTCTCCCTCTACTAACTCCTTTAACCTTTCTTTTTCTGATATCGCCGTCATCTATATGACGTCTAATATCCTCTCTAGTAATCGCTAAAGCAACATCACTTAAACTATCAGGTTCGATTATAACTCTGTTAACACCGACCTTTAATACTTTAGCAGCTATTTTTCTTTGAGTTTTTACGTCCATAAACTTAACCTCACGTTAGTTTTGTTCTATGAAGAATCATCTTTTGACTCTTCATCTTTTTCAAGGTCTTCGTCCAACTCGAAATCTTCATCCAATTCGAAATCTTCATCTAATAGTTCATACTCTTCCTCGAGCATAGTATCTTCGAGTACTTCACCAAACTCTTCAATTCGAGCTGGTGGATTCAGTACTTTCAAACCCAAATCTGCTGCTGTGTCGAGAATTGTTTGCCTTTTTCGAGACCCCACAGTGTGTTTAATAATTACTGCTTCAGCCTCTTTATCTACTTTATCAAGTTCGTAGATATTAGCAACATGAACTACCTGATAACCCGAAGGATGCAGACCTCTGACAGCTTTTGGTCCTCTATAACCAACGCTGACCATTGCAGGAACACCTTTGCGTTTTTCTTTCATTTTATTATCAATACCCTTGGGCTTTCGCCAACTTTTCTTGACTCTATTGTAGCGCCAACTTTCTTGACGTACAAAGTTAGGTCTACGAGCATTGATTTTTTTTCGTTTTTCCAACAATCGTTTTTTATTGACTGTCATAGGCACTCACGGTAGAATGTTACCTTTGTAATTATGCTACCTACTTTCTGGTGTTTTTAATACTTTTTATCGTTAAGAAATTCTAGAACGGAATCACAAAGCTCCCTAAAAAATCATAATAATAAAATTCACATTCAAATTTAGAAGTATTAGAAATTAAATAAAGTATTAAAAATGAAAAATAAAAAAGAAGGGATTATTCTTTATCCCATAGCCAAATGCCATCCATGAAGGTTTCTGGATCTTTCTTTCTTTTACCCCTTAACCTACATGCTTCTTGCATATTAGCTGTTGTTTGACCTACTGCTTCTTTATCAATACCTTCGATGATGACATCATCTTTGTCAACTTTAACTGTAGTTTCAGGACCGACTATAGGAACAACTATGTGCTTACGACCACCATACAAATTCTTGATGGTTATAATTTTCTTCTTATTGTCTGGTTCAACTGTCAAAGGAAAATGACTAAAAACAATCTTAGATTTGTATGTATAACCCTGCATTACGCCCTTGACCATGTTGTTTATGTACCCAACTACTGCAAGGGTTGATGCTTTTCGTTTTTTGTTTATATAATAAGCTTTGATATCAACTTTTTTGCCTTTCTTTGTAATTTCGACATCAGTTGGATCAAAGTTTCTTGTCAAAGTACCTTTAGGTCCTTCAACAGTTACATGCCGATCTTTAACGGTTATCTTCAAATCTTCAGGAAGTTCGATACTTCTTTTGATGTATAACTGTTTCATTTTAATCGCCCTAGTATATGTAAGCCAATAAACGACCACCGATGTTTTTCTCTTTTGCATCTTCGTGTGTCATAACGCCTTCTGAGGTAGTGACTACAAGTATACCGAATCCTCTTGCGGGAAGAAACGCACGTTCTTCATCCTCAAATTTATCTTTTTGGATTGGAAAACGAGGTTTAATAACACCGCACTTGTTTATACGACCTAAAAGTTGGATGTCGAACATTCCCCCTCTGTTATTTTCGATATATTCTAGTTCTCCTAGATATCCTGCTCTTTGAACTGTTCGCAAAACATTAGCAATTATTTTACTTGCAGGTTTGACCGTGACGGTTTTCTTTCCAGTTTTTTCAGCATTCAGAATCGATGTTAAGGCATCTGCTAGTGTATCCATTTGCATTTTTATATTACCTCCTTATCCTCCTCTACCGCCGGTTTTCTTGAAACCTATTTTGGCGTATATTTCTCTAATGCATCGTCTACAAACATATAGTCCTCCTCGTCTTATAATAGCTTGATGAGTACCACAACGTCTGCATCGTCTTGAGCCTTTACCATATTTAATTTCTCTTTTCTCTTGCATTTCCGTCACCTAAATTATCTTCAGCCCAAATTCTGTCACTAGATATTCCATGGCTTCTTCAGGACTTATAAAGTGTTTTTTTGGGATACTTTGTCTTTTTCTTTGGCGATATTTGAGTCTATATCCAGCTCTTTCAATTTTAACAACTACATTAAAACCAATAGTTCCTAACATAGGATCAAATGGTGCATCCTCAATATCAACATGTTCAGTTATACCAAAAGCAAAGTTACCTTGTTCATCAAAAGACGAATACTTAATTTCGTAATCATATGCATACAGAAATCGTTTCAAGGCTTTACCAGCTTCATCTCCCCTCAGAGTTACAAGTGAAGCAATTGGTTCACCTTTTCTGATGTTAAAACCTCTGATAGATTCTTTTGCTTGCCTATCAACAGGCTCTCTATTAGTTATCTGTCTTAGAATTTCCTTTGAACGTTCATACTTTGGACCTGATTCACCGACACATGTATTGACGATAAGAGCTTTTAGCTTTGGCTTTTTCATTGGATTCTTCTTCCATTCTTCAGCAAATTTAGGCTCAAATTGTGTTTGTTCCATTACTTCTTCTGTCATCAATCATCACCTACTTCTTACCTTCAATTGTCACACTTGGAGATTGATCTCCTACAACGAAAATATATCTGTAAAGTGTAACTATTTTTTCACCATCAGGAGTACTAAGGGTAACAGTTTTTGTTTTCTTAGTTCCATGAGCACTAATTTCTTCAATAGCACCATGCCTACCCATCCATCTTCCACTAGTAACAAATCCATATGTTCCTACTTTAAGCTCAAATTTCTCTAGAATCTTTTGTTCAGGTAGAGAAATTTTTATGGTATCATGAGTAGCATAAGTTGAATTAGTTTTTTCTTCTTTGCTAAGAACTATATTTCTTCCGTCATGTAAATTTAGTTGTATTAAACCATCTTTAATTGTGGTTTTGTTCTTTATTTGACACAGTTTTTCAGTTGTTTCGCTTTCATCTATTGGGATAGCTCTTAATCCTTTCTTAATTGTGTAAATCATCCTATAGTGCCTTTGCATTTTGGGTAAAGATAAAACATCCATAAACCCTAGAGGGTATTTTCTGTTTGTTTTAACTCTACCATCAACGACAACATTTCTTTCATGGAGAATACGTTTAACTTCGCTCATGTTTCGTGCAAAATGGAACATATCTCTTAGTAGAATAGCTACAGGAATACAATCATAAGCTGCATGAGGACCAGGGGAAGGTCTGACAGCGTATTTATCAGTTTTTTTACTGATGGGGACATGTTTTGATACAACGTATCTCTTCAGATGTCTTTTTCCACCGCCCTTGGTCATTCTGATTCCTCCTTTGCTTCAGTGTCAGGAGTTTTTTCTTCTCCTTCATCTAATTCATCCATATCAAGATCCTCGAAATCTTCTTCGAGGATATTCTCATCGTCTAGCATATCAAGATCTTCTAGTTCTTCAGTTAACTCTTCATCTTCGTCAAAAATATCTTCAGCTAATTCTTCATCAGTTATTTCTTTTTTAGACCTTCGCTGAATAATAGCTCGTCTCTTTTTATCTCTTAAATTTAGTGAGGTTATCACAACATTACTTGGATGAACTGGAAAGCTGACAATAGTTCCATCTGCTTTTTCTTTACTGTGTCCTTCAATATGAACTGCATATCTTTGTGGTAGAACCCTAATGACTTTTCCTTTAATTTCTGCGTCTTGTGATTTGTTTTTGAAGACTGTTACCTTATCGTTTCTGTGTATAGGCAAACGGCGGATACCATATTTTTCCCTTAATGCATGAGATAATAGAGCTGTCATTTTACGATTTCGGATATGATATTCAGCTTTGAAATGACTCTTCCTCTGTTTACGAGGTTGTATTGACTTGGTTTGTTTCATTTTAATCACCTATACGATTATGGAAGCTTGGTGAGCTATTCTTGGCCATTTTTCTGCTGCTTCCTTAGCAACCGGTCCTCTAATCTCGCTTCCAAGTGGGTCTCCTACTTCATTTGTAAGAACCACAGCATTTTCCTCAAATTGTATCCAATCTCCCGATCTTCTACGATAAGGGGAACGTTGTCTTACAATCACTGCAGGGAAGATTTGTTTTCTTCTTTGAGGAGTTCCTTGCTTCACTGATACTATAACCATATTTGCAACAGAAGCTTTGGGAATCCTGTTTAATCTTCCTCTATAATTTTTTACTGCAATAATTTGCACAATTCTTGCACCAGAATTATCCGCGCAGCGTAATTTAGAACCAACTATCAATCCTTTAGTGATATGAACTTGAGTCCTTCCGACTGTTTTTCTTTTTGCCATTTTATCACCTTAGTTTAGTTTTTGTATAACAACAAAACTCACAGTTTTTGCGAGTGGTCGGCATTCTGCTGCTAAAACCATATCACCTTCTTTAACATTTAAACAAGGAGGGTTATGGGCAGAAATCTTTCCATGAGCACGTTCATATCTTCTGTATTTTTTCACATACTGAAGATAATCTCTCCTAATAACGACAGTTCGTCTCATCTTGTCAGAAACCACTTTTCCTGTGAAAATCCTCCCTCTAACTGGAAGTTTACCATGAAAAGGACAACGTGGATCTTCACATTCTGTGGTAGGTGGTTCCACTCCAGGAACACCTATATTCTTTACTTCACTCATTTTTTTGTCACCTCGGTAAAGCGTCTTATACCCATATTTTCCCATGTTAAAAACACAGGAAAATAATTTCGGCTCCAGAATTTCTTTTGGAGTAAGACGTCGCATACCTGTTTTTAGTTTTTGTTTAATTTGAAACTATATCGACAGATTTTCTCCATCATTTATCTTTTTAATAGTTGTTATTGTTAAGTTTTTCAAAAATTGAAATTTAAATGCTGAAAAAACTTTCAGAATATAATTAAATTGTTCTTTCTTTTATTTGCTCATTAAAGAAAACCATTTTAAATAACAAATAGTCGATTTTACTTGCCGGGTAACAGTTAATACAATTTGTATCCGTTAATAAACCTTAAAAATTGTACTCTTACTCGCTAATGTAGTCAATAGTAACACGAATATACAGGAGATATAAGATTGCCAAAATACAAATATTCAGTTCAAACAGATCCTGATAGATCAGCCAAAGCCTCTGCTAGAGGTATCGATGTTAGTAGAAAGGCAGCTCGCGAAGTTTGTAACACAATTAAGGGTATGACAATTCATCAATCTATTGAGTTTCTTGAGGCTGTAATTGATAAAAAACTTGCAGTCCCATATAGACGATTCAAAAATAATGTAGGACACAAAAGTAGCGTAGTTGGTTGGGCAAGTGGCAGATATCCTATGAAAGCTGCAACAGAGATTCTTAAAGTTGTAAGAAATCTAGAAAACAATGCGGAAAATAATCAATTACAGTTAGATAAATGTAGGATTACTCATGCTGTAACTCTACAAGGAACAAGACAACAAGGTATGTTTTACCGAGCTCATGGAAGTTCTTCACCTAAAATGAGACAATTTATCCATGTAGAATTAGTAGCAGAAGTAGCTGAGATGTGATAATTATGCCTACAACAAAAGACTATCTATTAAAAAAATACCAAAGAAATGAAATTGATGAATATTTAGCTGAAGAATTAAAAAATGCTGAATATGGGGGAGTTGAACTTAGAAGAACACCTTTGGGAGATCGTGTTATTCTTAAAGTGGGGAGAGTAGGATTAGCGATTGGGGGAAGAGGAAGAAACATCCACAGGATTACTGAAGCATTACGCGAGCAATATGATTTAGATAATCCACAAATTGAGGTAACCGAGGTAGAAAATCCAGAACTTGATGCCCGTATTATGGCGTTTCGTTTAGCATCTTCTTTAGAGAGGGGACGTCATTTTCGTAGAAGTGCTCATGGTATAATTAGACGTATATTATCAGTTGGAGCCAAAGGTATTGAAATAAAGATTAGTGGAAAGATCACTAGTCAAAGAGCAAGAGTTGAAACATTCAGAGCTGGTTTTGTTGCAAAGGCAGGAGATCCTGCAGAGCGATATGTCGATATAGGAAAAGCAACAGCCCTTATTCGACGAGGATTAATAGGTATTCAAGTTCGAATCATGAGGGGAGATGCAATTTTACCTGATGACATTACTATTGAAGCTGAACCAACTTCAACATCCATGATAGTGGATATTGGTATAGAAGAAGAACCTGAGATTATCGAAGAAGTTAGTGAAGAAGTTATTGAAGAATTAGAAGAGTTTCCAGATATCGATGAAGAACTCGAAAAAATAACAGAAGAAGAGAGTAAGAAGAAAAAGAAGAAACCCAAAGACGAGTTTGAAGAACTGGAAGAAGTTGATAAAGTTTCAAAATCAAAGAAAGATGTTAAGGCTTCCAAACCAAAGAAAGAAGATAAGGAAGAAGAAAAACCAAAAGAAAAGTCCAAGAAGAAATGAAGGAGTGAAATGATGTGACACTAATAAGATCAAGTGAAATTAGAAAGTTGAATAAAAATCAAAGACTCAAGAAACTGGACGAATTTAAGAAGAAGCTATTTACAATTCAATCCGAATTATCATCTGGTGGATCAATCGAAAATCCAGGTCAAATTCAAGAATATAAGAAAGCAATTGCAAGAATTGTGACTATTATGACTGAACTAGATGAGATTTAATGTCAAAAGAAAATCGTAATAAACGAAAATCTAGAGTTTGGCGAAATCTTTCTTCGTCACTAGTAGGTTTAGAAATAGAAGTAAAACATAGTTCCTCTGAAGATTTAATTGGTGTAAAAGGTATTATTGAAGAGGAAACTTCCAATCTTTTAAGAGTTTCAACTGAAAAGAAGGTCTTATGGATTCCAAAGTCAAATCAAGTTTTTCAAATCAAAATTACAGATGGAACGATAATTTTAGTTGAAGGACATATAATTAAAGGAACTCCAGAAACAAGAGTAAAGAAAAAAATCCCCAGCTGGTAAATTCTTGATTACCATTTCATAATAACCTATAATTTCAGGTTTATGATGGTTTCTTCTGTGAGACTTATTATTTCTCCTTCCTTTATACTATCTATATTTTCTACCATACTTTCAATTCCATGCATCGATTGAAGGTCACCCATCAAAGGAGATAGTTCTTTGGGAAAGTATGCTTGTTTTATCGGAGTGTTCAAAGGCAGTTTCTTATCTTTCTTAAATTTCCAAATTGCAGAATTTATTTCTAATAGTAATGATGTTAAATTTGTGAACATGGATTTTTTAATAATTTCTTCAGGTTTTGGAAACGCTTGTGTGTGAACGCATGAATCATAAATCCCTCTATAGATTAAATCTGTAACAAATGGAATGATTGGAGCAAAAGCTTTGGTTAATTCTTTTATAATTTTATGAAGGGTGAACCAAGCAGCTTTTTGTTCTTTAATTTTGTATGTGCCATTTCTGTTGTAAGCTCTTCCTTTTACAAGTTCCACATAATGTGAAGCGAATGTTTCCCAGGCAAAATTTCGAAGAGTTTTAGCTGGTATTTGAAAATCATATATCTCATAACCTTTTTGAGATTCATCTATAGCCTTTGCTAATTCAGATAGTATCCATTCATCAGCCGGTTGTAAAGAAATTTCTAATTCATCTTCGACTATAGGAAATCTACTAACAAATTTGGCAATATTGTAAAATTTGTTTATGAATTTGGAAATACCTTGTAATCTCTGCTGATTGAATCTGATATCAGAGCCATGACTTGCTTCAGCTGCTCCATAAAATCTCACAGCATCACCACCAAATTTTTCAATCATTTTCTCAGGGTGTACAGCAGCTCCTTTGCTTTTTGACATCTTTTCGCCTTTACTATTTACCACGTGTCCTGAAATCCAAGCATGATTAAATGCGGGTTTATTATGAAGTTGAAGACCCCTTAACATAGTATAATGTAACCATGTTCGTACTATATCCTTACCTTGAGGCCTTATATCACATATAAAGGGTCTGCTGTTCAATTCCTTAAATAGTTCTTCATCTTTCTTGTTGTGAGGATGTTTAGTTATGTATATTTCACTAATTGAAGAATCCATCCAAGTATCAAAAGTACGTGAATCACCTTCAAAACCCTCAGAGCTATTGCATTTTTCACATGTACCAAAGGGAGGGTCATCTTTCCAAGGTTGATAATAAGGTCCTGGTTCAGGCACATTGGGATGATTACATTTATTACAATACCATATGGGTACTTCTGTTCCATAATACCGTCTTCTGCTTATTGGCCAGTCAATCGAAACAATGTTCAACCAATCTACCCAAACCTGTCTCATGAAAGGTGGGAAAAAATCCATCTCTTGCGCATACTCAAGTAACTTTGGAACATATTCTACTTGTTTTAGGTAATACTCAGGCATTGCTAGAAATTCTACTTCTTTCTTACATCTAGAACATGTTGGAAAATTATGAGGTGCATCTGCTTTCTCAAGAATAAACCCTTGTTCTTCAAGATCAATAGCAATTTGTTTTCTTGCTTCTTTCACTGTTAAACCAGTATAAGCAGGTACTTGTTCTGTTATCTTACCATCTGTATCTATTACAGTTTGGGGATTTAATTGAAGTTCTCTAAATATTTGAACATCTCCTGAATCTCCATAAGCACATACCATCATTATACCGGTTCCAAATTCAGCTTTTGCATAATGATGGGGCATAATCAGCACTTCATCTTCAAATATAGGAGATATAGCTGTCTTCCCCTTTAAATGCAAATACCTTTCATCTTTTGGGCTAAAAATTACTACCCCTATAGCTGGTATCAACTCAGGTCTAGACGTTGAGATAATTAACTCCTCACCTGTTTCTTTTACTTTGAACCTAACATCATAGAGTAAATGTGAACCTGACTCATAATCAATTTCATTATCGGCTATGGTTGTTTTGCAGCGGGTGCAATAATTGTTGGGTCGATTATCTTCGTAAATTTGATTATCCTTAAACAATTCAATGAATGTCGCTTGAGTAAGTGCCCTGTATTGTTCTTCGTCAGTTTTGTAAACTTCGTCCCATTCAAAGGAATTATTGCTGAATCCTAAAATTCTGCATATATGGAGTATTTGGTCACCTACTCGATCTAAGATCCTTTTGCACATTTTCAAAAATTCTTCTCTTGGAACATCATGCATGGATACCTTGAATTCTTTCTCAGCTTGAACTTCAATTGGTAGGCCATTGCGATCCAAACACATTGGAAATAAGATTTCATTTCCAGACATACGTTTATATCTAGCAATCATATCTATTCCACTATAATGAATAGCACCACCCATGTGCCAAGGTGCATTTGCATAAGGCGGAGGGGTATCTATACAATAGATTGGCTTTCCTGAGTTTTTGTTAAATGCAAACAGTTTTTCCTTTTGCCAAATATTGAATAGTTTTATATCCTTTGTTTGGGGGTCATATGTTTTTTCTGTTAGTCTAGGAACGAATTCACTCACAGTCATCAACCTTTAATATTGCTGTTTTTCGTTGCTTTAAAAATAGAGTGATTACACACCCAATTAATATAAAGCC
>JAGLXK010000643.1 GCA_023132955.1 Candidatus Heimdallarchaeota archaeon | reverse complement strand
AGATCTTAAGGTTGGATTTCATTTGTTCAAGTTCTTCGATAATTTTGTTTAAAGAGATACCTTGATTTCTCCTTCTTGCTGCATGATCAAGTAATAGCGTCATACCCCAAGATACTGTTTCTGTATCAAAAGCAATAAAATTATCAGTTTTTAGCTTTTTAGCAGTTAATAAGGCATTTTGTAGTGTAGCCGACATCTTAGCACTTATTGCAATGTAGAGTACTTTGTCATACTTCTCAAGTGAATCGGAAAGTATCTGATGAAAATCAGCAGGGGAAGCTACTGATGTTGAGGTTTTGGCTTTATCTTTGATCATCTTTTCAATTATTTCTTCTCTTGTTATATTCTGACGGTCAATATATTCTATGTCATCAATCATAATTCTGGTTGGAATAAGTATAATCTCATTCTTTTTCTGATACTCTAAACTGAAATCAGCACCAGAGTCAGTAATGATACCAAAATTTTTTATCATAAAATCTATCAGTTGAGTACTATATAAAATTTAGTTGGCGACCATCAACTGCAAACGTTTATAATATTGAAAAACCCTAAACCATCCATGAGAACTGGAACAAAAGTATTTCTGGTAATCTTTGTTTTGATTTTGGCTGGTGCCGCTGTAATTGGTATTGACGTCTATTTGAGCTATAAGGCTTTCAAAGACAATCCTGGAGCTTTCTCTTTATCAACTCCTACTATTGCATTAGCTCCTGATAATAGTTCTGTAGCTGTTACAGCTACTGTAACGACTCCTAAGCTTGGGTATATGCCAAAATCTGCAAGAATTGATATAATTTTAATGAATGGAACAGAGGTCTTTGGTGACCCCTTACAGGTAACTGTAAAACTGGGTACGTCGCAAGAAGTTAATTTCACGATTATCTTTGAGATGGATATAGTAGCTTATATCACAGATGGAAATTCAATTGCACTGGTTGCTGAACTTACAGCTACACCAATATATGTAGGAATACCTCTGAATTTCTTAAAACAAGAGCTGGATGATATACTCATCAATTTACCTTAACACTCTTGTTTCTTTTTTTGTTTCTTTTCTATATATCCAAAATCTTTTAAGGGGTCTTTTGGTTTCTACTTATGACTATCTTGGGAAATCACTTAGTTTGTGACTGCTCTAAAGCAATAAAGGGGTCTACATGCCCTCGACAGATGATTTCACCAATGATAAGCAAACCTAACACATATTTTCATTGCCCAAAATGCAATTTTGATTTTATCTGTACTC
>JAGLXK010000642.1 GCA_023132955.1 Candidatus Heimdallarchaeota archaeon | reverse complement strand
TTTAGGTGTTAAGGATGAATGAGTGCCATTACTGTAGAAACCCAGTACAATCTCATTGGAACTTTTGTCGTAAATGCGGTGCAAGATTGTTACATAAGGATGAACCAGAACTAATTATAAAGTCCAAAGAAGTCATTGAGATTGCTAAGGTAGACCCTACTTCTCCTACTGGTATGATTTATGAACCATTGGAAGTTGAAGAAATTGAAGTAGACGAGAAGGATGAGGAGATAAAAGACTTAACTGATGATGAACTAGTAGAGAGAATAGCTGATGTCATAGTAAAGAGAGATGATTTTAACGCTCTTTTGAAAAAAAGAACTGATATCAATGCAGAAATCGATAAATTACTAGATAGGGTAAAGAATAAATTAATTCCTAAAGATGAAGCTTTACCCAGAATCAAGCAGTTAAAAGAAGAAGTAGATTTGGTTATTTCTGAAGAAAAGGAATTTGAAAACTTCTCTGCAATTTTGCCAATTGAAGAAATCATCGAAGATAGAAATAATGAACGCTCGAAGCTCAAAAAGCTCTCTGGACTTAAAGGAGATAAAGCAGTTAGCAGAGCTACTTTAGAAGAAATGGAAACAAAGTTCAAGAAGAACATAGAAAATCTTACAACTAAACTCAATATCGAATTGGCTAAAATGCGCAAAACTTTTGATGCTCTAGAAAATAAGATGAAAACTTTACAAAGAGATTTAGAAGTTCTATATGTAAACTCACAAACTGGTGAGATTTCAGAAAAGAAATATGAGAAACATAAGTTAGAGAAATCAAAAGAAATTGATAAGATGAAGAAAGTAAGTAAAACTGTTGCTGGGATATTAGCAGAAGCAAGATAAACGGTGTCTAAAATGATATCTGATCCAATTCATGCGATAAATGAAAGAATTACAATAATAGATGGTCCCTCTGGAGATGGGGGTGAACGTAATAGAGGATATTTGCTAGGTAAAGATTCCTTTGCAATAATCAACACTGGAAGAAGAGGAAGTATAGAAAACACATTTCTAGAAGCAATTTTCAATAAGGGAAAAGACGCAAAAGATGTAAAATTTATTTTCCTAACACATCCCTATCCTGACGTGATGGGGGGAGTGTACAAACTAAAGAAAATATTTCCTAATGCCCAAGTCGCCATTAATGAGAAATGTAAATCTCTAATGGATGACCCTAATAATTTGATTAAAGAAAATAATTTCAAATTCACAAGAAAAGAGAAATTATACTTTGCTGTTAAGAAAGATCCATTCGATGATTTAGATGCATTCAAACCAGATATTTATTTCAAAGATGGAGAAAAGTTCGAAATCGATGATACAAAGTTGATGGTAATTAATTTTGATGGAATATGTAAAGGTCATAGTATGTTTTTTGCAACTGCAGAAAGAACTATGTTTACTGGTGATGCACTCAATTTGTATCCTGCTCTCTCTAGCAGCTATCTAATTGACTATTCGGGTTCTTATAAAATATGGTTGAAAAACATCGAGTTTCTCGAAAAAGCAGAAATTTCCATAATATGTCCTGCTCATGATAATTATCAAGAAAATCGACATGTTATACCTTACGTTAATGATGTAAAGGAAGCATTTCATCAGTTTGAAAATCAACTAGAAATGGCGATGACAGAACAGAAGTATCTGACTATGAACCAACTTATAGAAAGAGTTCATAATTCTCAAGGTATCGTTTGGTATCATCCCTATTCTATATTGGCACCAAAAACCAACATGACTGCCCATCTGAATAAACTAATAGATGAAAACAAAGTTCAGAAAAATGAGAAATCTGACCCAATAACTTATACTTACATAGCACCAAGAGATGATGTGTTCTTCTAAGCAAATTAAGTTTGGAAGTTTTTTATTACATCTTTAACCAGTTTTAGTGGATTTTCTACTTTTTGTATTGATATTTGTGCAAAGGCTTTATTTCCCCCACCTTTATTTTTTGTAATTTCTAGAAGCTTCTTCGTAACTTCATTTGCTGGAATACTTTCATCAGAAGATAAAATGTAAAGAATTTCATTCTTTCCTATTATAACCACAAGAAATCCCTCAATCATTTCTTTAGCAGCAGATTGAATTGCTTGACGATCAATTTCTGGTAATTCAAAGAAAACGCATGATAAGCCATTGATTGTTATCTTCCAATGTTGTAGATTACTGAAAATCATTTTCAATAATTTTACATTGCCTGATTGTAGGACATCGAAGCTGTTAAGTTTATTTTGTATCATCTCAATAAGTTTCTCATCTTTCTTTTGAGTTAGCTCTTCTAAAACAATCATTATTTTTCTTTGCTGATTTGCAAATGAAAAACCATATTGATCAACTAGAAGTTTGAGAGTATATCCCTTTAGATTCTCAAGAACTATCCCCTTAACTTCAGAAAGATTCTTCACATGAATACCTCCACAACAGGCTAAATCAAATCCATCATTTTCACCAAGTTGAATGAGTCTAACAGTTTTTTCATCTGAGGTTTTCCCTCTTGTCCTTTGTTTGAATTTCTTCTTATATTCCTCTTGATCTACAACAATCGATTTAATTTTAGTTCCCGAATTTATAATATCATTTGCTTGTTCTAATGCTTTTAACACCTGTTCAAGTGATAATTTCTTAGATGTTTCAATATCAATTTTTCCTTCCTCAAAATTAGCTTTTAGAGTTCTACATTGATAAATCTCTTCTAGAATATGAGATATGAGATGTTGTGAAGAATGTGCTTTCATAAAGGAATATCTTCTTTTCCAATCTAATTTTAGAAGCACTTCTTTTCCTTCCTCAAATTCAATATTTCCTTTAGATTTTATTTCATGCCAAATTCCTTCTTCGTCTTT
>JAGLXK010000641.1 GCA_023132955.1 Candidatus Heimdallarchaeota archaeon | reverse complement strand
GTTTCTAATTTTAGTTAGAAATGATATAGAAGAAAGTATAAAGTTCCTTATGGCATTTTTCTTATCATTTATACTCTTATCTCTTCCTTGGATTTTCAAACATCCAACTTATTATATTGGCGTTCTTCTCGGTCAAGGTTATTCAGGCATAACACATTTTACAATTAGTCAGGAATATATTCTATTTTCAACTACTCCTTTTCATACACTGCTTTTCATAGGTGCTGACAAACTAGCATATGGGTACTATATTCTTAACAAAATTTATATTCCTTTCATAGTTTTCTCTTTGATTTTTTATAGAATTGCATTAATCAAAGGAGATCATTTAATTGATAATAGAAATTCATTTTTCACCCTTAATGCAATTTATATCATAGGTATACACATGTTCATTTCTCGTGGTGTTTACAAAAATTACTATACTTTTCTCATTCCTTTTATTCTTATAGCAATAGCTGAATGGGTTACAAATATCAAAAGAAACTGGATGAGTATTGTCCTTTTGATTTCAATGCTTTTTTGGTTAATCGGGGCTAATATCCTCATTATTTGGTTGTCAAAATATATTCATACAGTACTTTTAGTTTTATTTTGGATTCCACTTTTCATCACTTATAACAAGGAAATGCATTTAGCATTGTTTCTAAAGGAAAATTATGAAAAAACAACAAAATACTTCAAGAGAATCTTACATATAATTAAATAAAAAATCTCTTTTTACATTCCTAACAAATTATATAATCTTGTGAAAGGATGTCATATACATGAAGAAAGAACAGCTGAGTACAATAAATGAATCTACACTATCAATGTCAAGACTAAACAAGATTCTGAATATACTGCTTGATGAAATCACACAAATGGAGGATTTCGAACGAGATCAGCCTTTATCGTGGAGTATGAAGCATATGTTTTCGTGTTCTCAGATATCTAAGCTAATTGCTGCATCTAGAGGATTAGATATAGAGATAGCAGGAATAACCGGTGCTATTCATGATCTGTTCTTAATTCGTACAGGTATTTTTGAAGATCATGCACCTAAAGGGGGACCTCTTGTGAAAGATTTTTTGAATAAATTCAACCAAACCTTTGGTAAAGAATTAGGGTACCTTTCTGAAAAAGAAATAGAAATCATTTATCAAGCTACAATCCTCCATACAGACAAAACAAATTACACAAAAGATGAAATTGTGGAATTAACAAAAGATGCAGACGCCTTAGACAGAGTTCTTCATGGTATAGACATACCAAAACACTATATTCCCCGTTATAAAGCTGCTTTGAAAGATTTGAAACTTCTTTAAAATATTTTATTACTCATCATCACTCGGGTCTAAAGTATGTGAATCATTAGAAGGCATAGTAACAGTTTCAAAGATCAATTCTTCCGTTTCTCCACCTATGCTAATCTTCCTATCCTTCGTTAGAATCCAGATTATGAAAAGAAACGGTGTTCCTGAATTAAACTCAATTAGACTATTAAAAACAAGGACTGATAACAAATCTTGAGCAGGTCTAATTCCCGCAGATAATAGTGAGATTTCCATTC
>JAGLXK010000640.1 GCA_023132955.1 Candidatus Heimdallarchaeota archaeon | reverse complement strand
AATATTTTGAATGCAACAGCAGTTGAAGTCGCTTTGCTTGAAATAATCTTTGCAGTTACTACAATATTGTTTATTATGTTGGGAGCTAAGATAGCCGATAAGTTTGGAAGAACAAAACTCATTCTGATTAATCGTATGATCTTGTTTCTCTTCCCTCTTGGATACATTTTTGCTTCTGAAATCTGGCATCTTTATTTGGTGCACTTCTTTATTGCAGGTATATTCAATCTAAGTATTGCAGGAGTGAATGCATACATTTTAGATATAATACCTAGAAAAAATGGTGGATTATATTTTGGTGTTCTGGGTTTGGTCACAGGAGTATTCTATTTTGTAGGAACTCTACTAGGAGGATATATGGTTCAAGTTCTACAAAATTGGTACTCGCAAGAAGTTTCTCTTACTATAGCTCTAGCCTTTGTTACTGTAATGAGATTCATATTGGGTTTCATGTTCCTTTCATTGAAGGAAGTGAAGCTATTTTCTTCATCCTTTAGAGAATTACCACATTATACTTTATCGAATTTTGCCAATTTTGTGAAAAAACCATTTCGAAGGAAGAAGTAATTTTTTTCAATTTTCAGATAGAAGCTGCGTGTTCCTTCAGTTCAATTTATAAATAAACGAACTTCTATGCTCATAAAGGTGATATTGAAAATGGATGCTATAGAAAAAATAGGTAAACACATGCTTGTTGATGGTTATCCTTTAGTACTTGATTTAAGGAAAAGTCATGGATGCAGATTAGTTGATAAAAAGAATGATAAAACCTTTCTTGATTTCTATTCATTCTTTGCTTCATCACCCATTGGAATGAATCATCCAGCAATGATGGAAAAGGATTTTCTCAACCAATTAGCAGAAGTTGCAGTAAATAAACCCAGTTGTTCAGATATCTATACTGATGAAATGGGTGATTTTGTGGAAACTTTTAGTAGAGTAGGAATTCCCAACGATATGCCAAATCTTTTCTTGATCTCAGGTGGAGCTTTAGCTGTAGAGAATGCTCTTAAGACTGCTTTTGATTGGAAAGTTAGAAAGAACTTTTCTAAAGGTTTTGAAGATGAAGTAGGAAGTCAAGTAATCCATTTTGAGCAAGCTTTCCATGGAAGATCAGGATATACTTTAAGTTTAACAAATACTTTTGATCCCAAGAAAACAAAGTACTTCCCCAAATTCCAATGGCCTAGAGTATCTAATCCCAAAGTAACTTTCCCAATTGAAGATAATTTTGAACAAATTGTTATAGCAGAAGAGAAGAGCTGTCAGGAGATACATGATACTATCGAAAAATATGGTGATGATATTGCTTGTATGATAATTGAGCCCATACAAGCTGAAGGTGGAGATAATCATTTCCGTCCACAATTCTTCCAAAAGCTAAGACAAATAGCAGATAATCATGACGTTTTGTTAATCTATGATGAGATTCAAACTGGCGTTGGAATGACAGGAAAATTCTGGGC
>JAGLXK010000064.1 GCA_023132955.1 Candidatus Heimdallarchaeota archaeon | reverse complement strand
AAATCTTGGATTTCTTCGCGGAAGTAAGATAAATCGTCCTTAAGATCATCCGTCATTTCTTTGAGCGATTCTTTTAGATTGTTAGCAAACTCCTTCATGGATACTCTGAATTCAGAATAACAATCGTCAAAGGAATCATCATCAAATTTTCTTTTAGAGTTTCTATTCACATGGGTCACCAAATAACTTGAGTATCGGTATTCTTCTTTTTGACTAATCTTCTGGCTCTCTCTAAATCATTTAATTCTCCTTTAAGTCTGCGGATCTCTTGATTCAAACTTTTCAGAGTTTCTTGATAATTCATTGCAATCACCTTATTGATTATTGTAAAAAATTCAGGAAGAAATTTTCCTAACCTAAATAATTTACAATCTGATGTAATATTTGTAGGGCCTTATAAAAACTTTTCTAATAATAACTTACATTTTTCTGTATAAATATTGGGTATTTATGTAAAACATGTGTTTTTTTATTTTCGTCTTAGTCCTCTTTTTTTGACACGCAAAGCTTAAAGGTACGTTCTCCCTTGTTTTCCTGAAGTTTATGCGCTCCTTCACTAATGATGAACTTGAATCTAAAGCTCTTTCCATTTCCAGTAAAGGTTCTTTTTCTCGCATTGGTAGTTTTGGTCGTTCTCCCTTTTTCCGTTTTATTGGTCCTTTCAATGATTCTTCTCTCCTTGATTTCTCTTCTCTTTCTTCTGATTTTCTTCGCACTGTTAGTCAAATTACTATTCGTTATGTTCCTATTGATTTTCTTGATTTATCTCCTCTCAAAGATTGCAAACACCTTCAATTTCTTGATATCCAATATACTAATTTCAAAGCTCTTGATTTATGCCCTCTGCAAAACACTCCTCTTGAACGTTTAATACTCACCCATAATCTTTTCACAGAACTTGATCTTTCTCCTCTTACATCCTGTTCTAACCTTAAGAATCTTAATATAGCAGGTAACGATTTAGCTCACATTGATTTAAGACAACTAGGACAAAATTTCAACCTTCGTTCTCTTTCAGTTGGTGGTAATTCTTTTCGTGATTTAGATTTATCTCCCCTTGAACGCTTGGATTTGGATGTATTTTCCTTCCCATCTTTTCTCCCTCTTGATCCCTTTGATTTATCTCCCCTTAAGAATCATCACCTCCATACTTTAGTTTACAGCTTGGAAGACGGTGATAGTTCTGAGCTCAAACCTTTGATTAATGATTCTAGATGTATTGGATATTCTAAAGAAGAACACTATTATACTCCAGATTCTTCTGGATTTATTAACTCTCGATGCGAATATCGTGGTGTTCGTAACATTATGGAATTTTCTATTGGTGAAGAAACTAGGGATACTCAAATCTTAGAAGTTAGCAATGTAGTTTATAAAAAGAAAGAGGACTAATCTAGATTATCCCTACTACAGAGAATACATTCCTTACTAACCATTGACACATTTTTACAAACTTCTTCGCAGATAATTCATTCCTCATTATATAATGGATTCCTTGTTGTGTCAATTTTCCTATGTATTCTTCTAGTCCCGAACTATATCCTCCTATTGTCCACATTTCTGACATATATGACCAGTCTTCTGTTCCATTTGTATATTCATATGTCGCAAAGTCGATAAATGCTAGATGTACTCTCTGTTTCTTCTTCAATCCATCATATGTTAATTCACATCCATCGTACCAAGCTTTAATATTTCCGTTCTTCTTGAATTTCATATTCTCCCATATGGTGTTCATATCTAGTTCTTCTTGCTCCCATTCGCTGAATAAGAAAGTTTCAGAGTTTTTTCCATTCATTTGCAATGTTTCTTGTATCATAAGTTCTTGAACTATCCACTTCTCTAAATCTCTTAGAATCACATTATACTCATGCGCTATTGTATTTATTGTTTCAATTGTAATAGGTGAATTTTTGTCATTCATTGCTTCAAAATAGTGGTTTGAAATAACATGTCAGAAGAATTAATGAATTTATTTATGAGTTTAATCACTAAAAAGGTATTAACTAAGACACTAATACCAGAACGAATTCCGTATCTTTCAACTATTTCTATTATTATATTTTACTGAGAAAAACAAAATGCAGAATTTATCACTTCCTTCTCTATCTCTTGAACTTTGTTTCTTTCTTCAAAATCTTTTCTGTAATGAAACTACTTTTTCTGATTTCTCAGCAATTCTTTCATCATGTGTAGCTAGAATTAGAATTTTGTTTTCTTCTATTGCTTCTTTCATCAAGAAATTGATTACAATATCTGCCGTTTCACGATCAAGATTACCTGTTGGTTCATCAGCAAGGATAATATCGGGTTCATTTGCTAAAGCTACAGCAATTGCAATTCTTTGTTGCTCACCTCCACTTAAGAATCGTGGATAGGTCTGAGCATAACGACTAATATCTAAAGCTTCTAGCAAAGTTCCTACTCTTCTGTTAATTTCTTTATGTTTTTTTTGAGCAATCCAAAGGGGGAAAGCTATGTTGTCAAAGACAGTAAAGTATTCTATTAAATTTAAACTTTGAAAAACTATCCCAATTGTGTGACGTCTATATTCTATCAATTCCTCGAAGGAAAGCGAATTAATTAATTTATCATTGACGATAATTTTTCCATAAGTTGGTTCTAGCAAACCGGCTATACAGAGTAAAATAGTTGTTTTACCTGAACCACTGGGACCAGCTAAAGTAACTATTTCGCCTTCTTGTACAGATAAATTGAAATCTCTAACAGCTATTGTTTCTACTTCTGCTTTGTAAATTTTTTCTAAATCCTCAATAATCAATTTTTTTGACATTTTATTCACCTAAAACTGTTTCACCCATTTGAGTAAGAATTGAAGTATCAATTCTTTTGCTAGTAAGTTTATATGTAACTAACAAGGCTAGAAAACTACCTCCAAGGATAGTTAAAAGGAAAAAGAAGGAATTAAGAGATATGAGAGATAGCTTAAACATTCTAATTTCTAAAGAGCGTACACCAAAATGAAAGATGGCTGAAAGAGAAACCCCGACTAAAAAGCCTAAAACGATGTTAATCATCAATAAAAGGAAAGAACTCAGAATTAAACCACGTTTGAGTTTTTTAGAGTCAATTCCTCGAGATAGAGCAATTAAAATTTGATTTTTGTTATCTTTTGTTATTGATTGAAAATAGAAAAGAGTAAAAATGACAACAACCATAGAAAGGATAAAAACTTCGATAACAAGAATATCATCTAGACTAGTTTCTTCTCTTTCAGCTCTTCTAACTTCAGGAATGTAAGCACTTAAAAACTGACTATAACCCCCTAATTCACTTCTAGTTTTGTTATACCATTCTTGTGGGTCAACATTTTTTCTCAATTTAATTAATATTCTATCAAAAAATAATTCTCCAAATAATTCCTCTAACAAAGAAATATCTGTTATGTAATGATAAGTTGGATCTATTTCATCATACCAAACGAAATATGGGATGAATGGAAAGTAATTAAATTCATCAAAAATTGTAAAATTCGTTTCTAAAGGAGTTTCTGATATGGTAAAGTTTACCCCTTGCCCTGATGGATTTATCGATAAAGATATATTATCTCCAATTTCATGATATTTTCTCTCGATGACATTATGAGATACTAAAAGAGAATTCTCAACCTGGTTCATAGATTGAAAATTGATATTTTCTCCCTTAGCATTTTCGAGATTGAAGAATGAAGGACATACCTGAGTAACATTCAAGATAGGAAGAAAGGTTATTTTATTGAAATGGTTACCAGTTGTGAACATTGTTGTAAGAGGGATATAATTCTCAATATCCTCATCAGATAAGATAGATTCAATACTGGTTAATTTCATGAAAGAATATTCTCTGACATATAACTCTATATCCAAGACCTGACTTTGATCATGCAATTCTTGTGATTGATGATCCAATTCAAGAGTATTGATTGTAAAGCTAGATAAGAAAATTAGCCAAAAACTAATTAGTGTGAACATTTTGAAGTTACGTCTTTTGGACATCAGAAATTTTTCAATAAACTTTGTAATTGCATAATATTTTGAAGAAATTTTATTCAATATTCTAAGACTCGTATTAAAACTGATTCTAGTCGAGAATAAAGTAATTGCAATAAATACTAGTACCCCAGCTACTACTCTTGAAATTAGAATAATTGTTGAAATAAAGCCGATTGGAATAATAAAAGGTAGAAGAAAAGAATAGATGAGAAAAACAGTTCCAATAATCATGAGGAGGAGGAGTTGTTTTAACGATAAATCCTTCTGATTCAATTTAATCTTTTGTTTCTTACTTTCTTGAGTGAAAGCAGCTACATGTTTTGATACAAAATTATGTAAAGAATAGATTTTTACTGCTTCAAGTGGGAGTAGGGTTAACATTCCACCCAGAATTGAAGTCAGAATAGATGATATCTGATAGCTTAACTGTGTAATTAGCTCTCCCATTCCACTTAGAAAAATCAACATAATTAGATCTGAAATTATGAAAATTATTGCATAATGTTTGACAAATTGTGCTTTTTGTGCTCCTCTTGTGAGATAAAGATACAGTTCCTTTCTGAGGTCAACTAAGCCTTCTTTCAATACTACCCAAAGTATCAATACAAGAATCAAATAGCTTGGTAGTAGAGTTAATTCTACCAGACCATAATTAGCTATTAAGTCTTCCATAAAACTGCCAAATTGATTCTTTGCCCATGAAATATAATAATCAAATAACAAATTGTTTTTTTCTGCAATATAGTCGATATAATTTGTTATTTCTTCAAGCCAATCATTTATTTCGTTTACTTCCGTATTTAACAGATAACTAGAATCAATATCTAAGTAAAGACTAACAACCAAATCTTGTTCTTGAAAAAAAACTGACAAATTGGTTATGTGTTCAGAAGAAATGATGGCTCTATTAGCTATTTTTGTAAGAAAAATGTAATAGGGATTATAATAGGAAGAACCAATAAGAAATGTGATTTCATCTTCATCTTTGAACATTTTAATCTCTTCATCATATTCCAAACCTTCATTTTGACTAACATTACCAGAGAAATGTATAAATTGATGTTGACTCCCTTCACCAGGAAACATCCATTCCAGTATCGATGGTGATGCGACTAGAATGGGAACTGTAAAAGTTGTATTTATTTTCGAATAATTGAACTGCATAGGTCCAGAAGAAGAGGAAATTTCAAATAGTACATATGGTGTAAAATGATTTTCATTGGAGAAATTGGTTAACTCTGATAAAAAGTTATTATATCTCACAATATCAGAGGATGAAAAATTATTAAATGACGAAATATATGAAAAATCAGGTGTATTTGAATTATACGTTCCCTTAGAACCTATGTCTGTGGTTTCTAAATATAAAATTTTTTGTTTTTCAGCTGATATCGTTGAATATATTGACCCAAAAAGCAAAAGCAAAAGAAAGGTTATAGTAATTAATGAAGAATATGCAAGGAACCATTTTCTACCTTTAAGAGTCTTTATTTTTAGCATTATTTTCCACTTGAATTCATATATTTCTATATTTTTTTCTAAATAAACTCTTTGTTGAAAAATCAATATAAAGTTTTTCAGTATTTGTTCAATTATGCTGATTTGTTCTATTCAAATAGCAATCTTTTTTTCATCCTCTCCTTATAGAGTTCGAACTTGACGCAAGAAGCTTAAAGGTACGTTTTTTGTTGTTTACTTGAAGAATATGCGAAACTTTACTAAAGATGAAACTGAAGAGAAAATCAATGGGAATAACATAGAGAAAGAATTATTCTAAGAGTTTGTAAATAAAGATCTTTTCAATAATCTAGTAATAACTTTAAGTAGAAAAGAGTTTTAATGTTTGAGCATAAGATGTGAATATAGTCGACAGGTGATTATTTGTACAAAAGAATCAATAGAAAGTTCCTTCTCTTTCTTCTTGGAATCTTTCTTATTCTTTCATCAGCTATTACAGTTACTTATACATTCTTGAAAATACATCAAAAAGAAAATTCTATCTACTTTATGGAAATCAGTCAAGGAGTAGAAGGATCCTTTTTCTTTGAAGGTGCAGGAATCGTCCATCTTCCTTATGTACGTTATAAAGTATATGAAGGTGAACATATAGGTTGGACAAAACTCCTGAGCAAGCCATTAAAATATAAAACAACTAATTCTTTTAATATAGATTCAGAACATAAACGAATTGGTTTTCTTTCGAGTATAAGAGGTATAAAGTCATCAGATGGGTACTACTATCTTTTTGCTAACGGTGAAGATTGTTTTTTTAATCCAGGTACTATTGGTCAAAGAAGCAAGGATTTAACAAATTGGGAACCTTTTCCATCTTTCAACAACTATACATATTCAGAAGATTTCCAAAAATTCATAGGAGTCGATATTGATTCTCAAGGAAACCTTTATAGTTGTTTTAGCGATTCACAAGGTTTCATATACGGGTTTGATAATTTCAGTTTTTATTTTTTTCAATTAAATAACAATAATTGGCATGTTGAAAATATCACCTTTGATGGAGGTTTAGAGCATCTTGCTGGAGGATATTTCACTATCTATAAAGATAAACCTGTCATTTGTTGGAATTTCTATAACAGCTCACTTGACTTAATAGTTCTAAATTTATCAATAAAAGAAGATACAAATTTTTGGAACAACTTCACAATTTCTTATCCTTATCAAGATTTAACTCCAGTAGGCTTTGAAGAAAAAGAAGATGAATTAGACGTTTATTTCAGTGGTCTGAGTTATTATGGTGAAAACAATGCTTCAAACTTCAATCAAACATCACTTTTTTGTACAAAATATTCAGAAAACACAGTTTCAACTGAGATTCTTCTTATATACCCAGAACGTATCTATATTAATGAAAACTGTTTTCATCAATGGGATAATGGAAGTCTTTCACTTTTTTTTGAACGTTTTAAAAATAGTTCTATTCAAACTTTTTATGGTATTTTCACTAATAACGAAATTACTCTTACCGAAATTGCTTATAATGATTCAACTTCTTTCAGAAAAGCGCATCAATTTGATATCAAAGATGATAAAATCTACTTGCTATGGAATGAATACTTCATAGATCCAATAGATTATAATAAAGATTATTATAAAATGTATTTTGGAATTATCCCATTAGGTTTTCCTTTAAATTTTGAGAAAGAAACAATAGATTGTGTTGTTGAGTGGCTCCTTCCTTTAGCTATTTCTTTTTCAAAAAGATTAGAATATCAAGATGAAAATACAGATTTTCTTGGTGTTTTGATTAATATTAATTCCTTAAAAAGAAGAAAAATATGAATTCGTACATGTTCTAAAAAAATGAGTTTCTCCCTCACTCATTCATTTGACTTTGTTTTCTTTGATAGAGACTAAATTTTACCATTCTTACAATATTCATAACTGTAATTACTACTATGAAATTGAAGATGAAAACTGAGAAGATTATTAGTGCAACATCAGCTTCAAAACCGGGAAATATACTTCTTAAAGTATCTTCTAAAATCCTTGTGTTATGTGCAAATTAATGAATATCGGTACAAACAAACTTACTAATGTTGTATGTATCCCTCATAATTTATTGTATTTTCACATGAAAACCAATCTATGCAATGGGTTTAATCAGTTTTCTTTCAAGCGTGAAACGGAAATCTATTTTTCAGATATTGCGTAGGTGATACCTATCTCTTTTATAAGAAATTGGAAGTTAAGTATAGATAGCTAGATAATTTGTGTATTTATCAATCGAATTAAAGCTATTCTTACAAGAAACGTTTCAAAAAAAATGCTGAAGGTGAAATAACCTGAATTATTTAAAGAATAAACATAAAGAAGAATCTTCAGGTTTTGAACAAATTGATATTACTGAAGGTTATTTGAAGGCATGCGAATCTGTTTTTGAAGAATCTAGCAACCAAATCACACCCAATTTAAAGGAAAAAGTCTATCCTGCTGGTGTTGCTAAAATCACCTACAGTCCTCAAACTGAATCAGTCTATTATTATAAAAATAACAGCATAAATTTACCACCTTCGAATAAACCGTGGGAGTTATTTGAGGATCGAGGTGCTGTTATTGAGAGTCAACTCATTGAACAACTAGTCGATATTGATGTAATAAAACAAGATTTTCAAACTATCAACAAAGAGGAAGGGCAAATTGAATTCATGCTCAATGAAGAACTAATTGAATCAGTTGAAGAATTCCTTCTAATTCATGGTTCGAAAGCATTTCGTTATCGTATTGATAAAGGTGAAAAAGAGAAATGCAGCATAATCCGCTTTGATAGAACTACCATAAAGGAAGAAATAGTCCTTTTCTTTACAGATAAACACATAATTCTCAATCGAGAAGATGATGAAGGAAATACACATCAAAGAGCGATGAAATATATGAATAGAACGATCGTAGGCTGGTATTATGAAGGTCTTCTTCGGATAAAACGGTTAAAAGATAAACAGAGAGTTTATACGAACAAAGTTTCAAAAAATCAGTAAAAGTGGTGTTCATATATAAAGAATATATAAAGAAATCATATCCTCCACATATCCCTCTATATAATACTTGTTTTTTAATTAAATCTAGAATATTTTGTACTAGGAATTTAGCATCAGGAGTTATA
>JAGLXK010000639.1 GCA_023132955.1 Candidatus Heimdallarchaeota archaeon | reverse complement strand
TAAATATATACCATATCCTTCATTTTTTTGAAAATTATTGTAAATTATAAGACAAGAACTATAATCATGCAGAGAAGCACCATATCGTTGGTTGTAGTTGCACGTGTTATTGGTAAGAGTAGCACCAGAATAATACAGATAGATACCATCCCTGTTGTTGTTTGTACAGGTGTTATTGGTAAGAGTAGCACCAGAAGAAAAATACAAATAGATACCATCCCTGTTGTTGTTTGTACAGGTGTTATTGGTAAGAGTAGCACTAGAAGAATCCCCCAGCCAGATACCAGGCTGGTCGTTGTTTGTACAGGTGTTATTGGTAAGAGTAGCACCAGAAGAATACCCCAGAAAGATACCATGCCAGTTGTTGTTTGTACAGGTGTTATTGGTAAGAGTAGCACCAGAAGAATAATACGGATAGATACCATCCCTGTTGTTGTTTGTACAGGTGTTATTGGTAAGAGTAGCATTAGAAGAATGCCCCAGAAAGATACCATGCCAGTTGTTGTTTGTACAGGTGTTATTTGCCACTGTTGCAACCGATGAAAAAAGCACGAGTATTCCACAATAGAAATTGTTCATACAGGTATTATTGACTACTGAAGCTGTCCCTTCAGTAACATGTGAAATAAATATACCATACTCTGTTGCTTCAACATGACAGTTACGAATAACAAAATGTTTTGATGTACCGTTAACATATATTCCTGATTCATTAGTAGTTACTATGGCATAATTTTCAATTATATATGGCTCTCCAGCTGTTCCTGAACCAGAAAACCCATAATCGGTGAAATTGTCATCATGAGTTATTAGTATCGGATCATGTGAAACCAGATCTAAAATTGCATATCCTTGAATTTGCTTATCGTTTTTTATAGAAGATATTTGACTAATTTGCACGTTTAATAAAGAAAGAACTATTCCAAGAACAATTATGCTAGTAATTATTTTCTTGTTCATTTCGTGTCCCTAAAGGTGTACTAACCCATCTAGACTATTAAATATATTGGAGGGCTGTTTTTCCCTCTATCTCAATAAGTTTATTTGTTCCTATGAGTATTCTAGGATTTGAAATATTATTGGTGATCTTATGAAAAAGAAGAAAAAAACTAAGAAACTAAAATATGAGTTCGCCATTGAATCGCTTCCCAAGCCACTAATAATTATTTTGTTTTCTTTGAGTATTCTTCTTATAATTGGGGGTGTTTTATTCTTTATACCTATCAATATTTTTGAATTTTTTGAACCACTTGTAGTCTTTATATTTGCAGGTATTTACATCTCTTTAATAATCCCAGCTTCGATCATCTTGTTTATATCAAGAAGGCCATTTATATTCATCTTAAAATCAAATACTTTATTGGAGCAAAATTGTATTTTGTGTCTCTCAGAAATTAACAATAATGAGCACTATGTTAGATGCCCATTTTGCAATAAACCCATGCATTTTTCTGAACTGACAGACTGGCTAGAAATTAATTCTCTTTGTCCGAATTGTAAGAGGAAACTTAGTAGAGTTTCATTCAAATAAACATTGCCAGCTTCTAAACCAAATTTGAAATCATAAAATTAGTAAATTGCTGAAATTGATTTATAAGCCAGAGAATTTTCTTTAATTTCTTGATAAGAATTATAAACATATATGCTTATTCTTTACTAGTTAGTGTTTGGAATGAGTGAAAAGAAGCCTATGCCTGCTCTTAAAGGAGTTGCTATTGCTTTTGGTATGATATTATTAATTCTTAGTATTGTTTTTGGAACGATTTTTATTAGTCTTTCAATCAGCTATAAGAATTATTGTAATTGCAGATATGCTTCCGTTAGTATATGTACTGACAAAGAAATCAAAAAACTAAGTTCTTCTGGAGATGGAACTCTTGAAAATCCGTATGTAATAGATAATTCAATCTTTGATTTTGTCTGCATTGGTGGATGGGATTCAAGAATTACAGTACATTTTGTTATTCAAAATTGCACTTTTGATGGTTTATGTATAGATCATGTCACTAACTTTGTAATTCAAAACTGTAGTTTTATTGGGGAAAACACTGGATTGTATTTAGATTATTGTGATAGTTTTGTTATACAAAACTGTACATTTCTGTGCAAAATAGTTGAATTTAATGGTTCAGATGATTTCACAATAGATAACTGTGATTTTAATGATGCAGTTGAGTATGTAGAATTAATTTTTCTAGAGCGAATTGAGATTTTTAATACTCTTTTTGAAAATGATCTTGTAGTAATAGGACAGTGTTTAGATGTTACATTGGAAAACAACAGTTTTGAATCATCTACCTACGAAGAATCTCAGAAAGGACTCTTCTTGTACGAGTTATTTGGTGTAATAGCTCTTAACAACAATTCTTTCAAGGTTGGAGGGATTTATTATATTGACAATTCAGAGGAAGAATATAGTTATTTTGAAGCAATGAATAATACACTCAAAGGTCAACCCATTCTCTTTATTTGTAATGAATCAGATAGAATAATCAATGAGACCTATGGTCAAATAATTTTACTTAACTGTACAAATGTTTTGATTTCAAACCAATCTTTCTCGGAAACGAACATTGGAATTACAATAAGTGATTCTTCAAATTGCACGATAGTAAAAAACAATTTCTCAAATTGCTTTAATGCTTTGAATATCTACTATTCAACAAATTGTTCCATTTATAATAACTCTGTTATAAATAGTTTTGAAATTGGAATATTCCTTATCTCTTCTGATTACAATATTTTTAAGTTCAATCAAATACAAAATAGTACTTCTTTTGGTCTATATCTATGGGGTTCCTCAAACAACCAGATAAATCATAACAATTTCTTGAACAACAGTATTATCCATCAAGCAGAGGACTATGATGGTGAAGATAATAACTGGAATTATAATTTTTGGAATGATTGGATAGGTATAGGAAACTATTCTATTAAAGGAACAACAGATTCTTATGACTATTTTCCACTTTCTTCACCCGTGGATCTATAAAAAGCTGTACATGGATAATTTTTCTTTGAATTTCTTGATAATAGTTATATATTCTTCTAACTTATCTTTACCAGTAAGTGTTTGGATGAAAATTGTACAATCCTTTGTTTCCATAATTGAGAGTCACAAAGTCATTTCTGTACTTATTGGTTTAACTGTTTTATCTTCAATTATCCTGCCTGTAGTCCTTCTTAAGCCCGTTTATGATGAAGTTATATTAATTGAATCAGATGATGATTTCTTAAAATATGATTATATTCTAGGAAACGGTACTTTTGATGCCCCTTACATTATAGAGTCTAGAAATATTGTTAACGAGACCTCTCGATATGGGATTTATATTGATAATACAACTGCATTTTTCATTATAAGAGACTGTATGATTGATGTATATAGTGGTGGTATTTATTTGAAAGACAATGCACCCCACACTGCTATAATTGAAGATAATGAAATTACTGTAGCTTCTTATGGTGCAATCCATTTAGCATACACTTCAGGTGTGTTGATTCGTAATAATATCTTGAGAGACTGTTTCTGGGGTTTACTAGTCTACAACTCAGAATTCATTGATGTTCATGATAATAAATTTAAAAATACAACTGTTGAAATAAATTATTCAGATAGTTGCACTTTCAAGAATAACCTTATACAAGATTATCGTAGAGTAGTTTTTTCCACAATATATAACATCTCGATAGATAACAATAGATTTTATGGAGGAACTGGAACAATAGACCTAAATTATATTACTGATCTCAGCCTTACAAATAATGAGATAGAATTTCGCGGAATAACATTATATTCCCCCGAAATTACAGATTTCAATAATTATGTAGTTGTAAACAATTCAGTTGCTGGCTTTCCTTATGGTTTTTTCATTAATCAAAACAATCTGACTATTGAGAATCGTTATGGGCAATTTTTATTCTATAATTGCTCATCTATATTGACCAAGGATCAAAATTTTGTTTCTATATCAGAAACAATCAGAATCTATTCGTGTGAAAGCCTATCTTTTCAAAACATCGTGATAATTTCTGGTGAAATTTATAGTTATAACTCTCCTTTCTCTTCTTTTAATAATATCACTATAGAAAGAGGAAGATTGAAGCTAGTAAATTGTCTCAACTCTTCTGTAGTGCATTCTTACGTAAGTAATTACGCTGCAGCATGTGTTGAAATGATAAATTGTCCAGATTCGAAATTCGAAAATAATGTGGTAGTAAATTCAACCAATGAATATGCTTTTTGCCCTAAATGCCGTGTGTCACATGGGACATATTTTACCAACTCACATAGAACTTCTTTAGTTAATAATAGTTTCATCAATTCTGGATTAGCGATAGATATTGGTGAATTAAATACTTACATGATTAACAATAATACCGTTGATGGGGCGCTCCTGGAACTTTTGAAAGATGTTACTAATACAATTCTATCTGAGAAATATGGTCAATTATTTCTAATAAATTGTGTTAATATTACTATTACAAACCAAGAAATGACTGCTCCTGTAATTGCTTTAACTTTCTGGAAGTGTTCTAATATATTGATATATGAGAATGAATTCAACAGATATAATTCAGCTATATGCCAGAGACAATCTGCGATAAGTATTATTTCAAGCAACAACCTCACAGTAGTAGATTGCTTGTTCCAATACCGTAGCAACATTGCATCTGTAAGAAGTTCTTCAAATGTTAGTTTGATCTCAAATGTCATTGAGAATAGTAATAGTGGATTTGATTTTTGGGAGTCAATTTCCTGTAAAATTGTTAACAACAATATGCTCAATTGCGAACGTGCATGTAGAGTTCATGATTGCAATGACACAATTATACATAGCAATAATTTTGTAAATCTTACTTCTGGAGGTTATAGATCATATATGTGCTATAACCTAACAATATCCTTCAATACATTTGAAGCAATAGGCGATAATTTTGATGAAGGAATTCTTCTAGAAAATGTTTTCAACTCATCTGTTGTTGGTAATTATATTTTTTCAGCTGAAAATGGAATTGTCATTGGTGGATCTTCCTGGAATATTATATCAAATAACACTATTCAATCCTCTATTTCCTATGGTATGTCTATTTACAGTGATTCTCATTTTAACCAGATTTATTTCAACAATTTCATCCAAAATAATCTGGAAGGAAGTTCACAAGCTTATGACGAGAATAATGACAACAGTTGGTATAGTGTAGCTAATCAAATCGGTAATTACTGGGATGATTTAGGAACTGACCTTGTTTACACGATCGCTGGAATAGCTGGAAAAGAAGATATCTATCCTGCTAGTGCTCCATTTTGATTTTATGCTCAAATTTAAGTGCCAATCTTATTTCTTGATCTCTGTATTCTACTATATAAATCAAGTTCAACAAAGCCTTTGCTAGATTTCAACCAATTGTCAATTTTTTCTGCTTCGTTTTTTTTACCTATGAACAAATTAAGAGATTCAAACATTTTCATGAAACGGAAGATTGTTTCTCTCCACTCACTTACAAAACTATCACTGACATTATATTTCTCACATATTCTTTTTATTTCAACACCATTTACAATATCATGAGCTAAGCGAATTGCTAGAAGAGATGATAACTCGTTAGCTTTAATCTCCTGTTTGATTCTTTTGTCCTTCGTTATGAACTGTTTGAGGTATTGAGTTATAGTTAATTCTTTTCTTGCACCACAAAATTCTAGATAATCAATAAAATCGTAAGGATGAATATAGTGTCTTGCTGCTAGTTGCCCCATATAGGTTAAATTGACTCTATTTTCAGCTGATTTTACAATAAATCCTTCCTTATACAAAAAGTCTAGAATTCCATAATTATTCAACCATCTCTCTTGCCCCTCAGGATATTTTTCCAGCAGAAATCTTTGATGCTTACAGATGTAATTAGAATGCTTACTTTGGCATGTACAGCTCCTTCTAGACGCAGATAAATAGATTTGGTATAACTTCGATTGCTCTTTGATGTTCGCAATAATTGCAGTTGTGTTTACGCCCTCTATTGAGATTATCTCCATCTTTCTTTCTACTACATTTCTAGTTCTATCAAATCTTCTATAGAAATCAATTATTTCATGTGTTTCGAGAGTTGATTCTGAAGATGAAAATAGTGCTTGAAACAGCTCAAAATCAACTAGATTTCTCATCACTTTTGATTTATTTTGATAGAACCACAAAGAATCTTCAATATTTTCGTGCAAATTAGTCAATTCACTAGAAAAAGTTTTGTCTGAATTGTAAATCCTACTCAGGTAAAATTGAACTAGAAAATCATAGTCTCCGAAGAAACTTTTTATTGGGTGAAATAGTGGAACAGCTTTTTTTAGTTCAGTTGAACTACTGAAAAATTTCTGTTCAGTTTGCTTCCTAAGGCGCTCACTACTAACTAAGACAACTCCTTCTCCTGAATCTTTCATCCCTAGTCTTCCTGCTCTCCCCAGAGTCTGAAAGACCAAGTTGTTCTCTGTCTTTATCCTGTTATGCTTTATAGTAAAAACAGAAACATCAGCAGGCAAATTTACTCCAGCTGCAAGAGTGGAAGTTGAAACCAAAGTATTCAGTTCCCCATTGAGAAACATATTTTCTACAATTAGTCTGACTAAATCTGATAAACCTGCGTGATGATAAGCAACCCCTTTCTTAACCATCTCCTTCAAATTAGGAGGAAAATACGTTTCTTGTAAAATCTTCTTAGTCTTTGAATCTGTAACACTTTCGAGATTTTCAGATATCATCTTTTCTATCTCAAAATCCTGAATTACTTCTTTTTTTGAAGCTACTTTTGTTGCCAATAATTCACTTTCAGATCGTGAGTGGGTAAAAATCAATATCTGCTTTCCAGAGTTCTCTGTTTTTTCTAGATATTTGAG
>JAGLXK010000638.1 GCA_023132955.1 Candidatus Heimdallarchaeota archaeon | reverse complement strand
GTTCTTATTAAGAAGGGTATACCTTTGCTTCGAGTAGAAACGTTACTAAGGCATATAGAGAGAAATCTCTTTCTGAATCTTTAAAAGTAACTAATTCTATTTCAGTGAAAATAGAAGAGGATTTCAATGAATTGGAAATATTGGAAAAAATTAGCTTTAAGATTCTTGATTTTCAATCTTATACTTTGGTCACTCTTGGGTATATCTATAGCATTAACATTTGACACTCCTGGTTACCATAAGTATTCAGATTCTGACTGGGATGATTTCTCATACTCTCCTAATTACAATAAGACTGAATGGAATATACTGTTAGATGGTCACTCTCATACCTACTACTCAGATGGAAGTCTTTCCCCTAGGCAAAATATTCTTTGGCATATAGCGATGGGTTTCAATGCCATGGTGTTAACAGATCACAACACGTTTGATGGAATAGAAGAGATCAGAGAGATTGCTCGACAGGAGTTCAATGACACAATAAAAGTTTTGATAGGAATGGAATGGACTACTGATAGATGCCATTTGAACGTTATTCTTCCGCCTAATACCACTGCAGAAGATTATGAAGCATTATTAACTTTTAGTGCCTACACTTATACACCAACTGATTTGGAAATTCAAGAAATAATAATAAATACTCACAATCTTGGAGGAATCATACAGATAAATCATATTCCTTGGTCAATGGATTATTGTCGAAATCATCCAACAAGTGAACAGTTCCGAGATTGGGGGATAGATTATATTGAAATAATAAATTATGATACTTTTGATAATGAGTCATATTATTTCTGTCTAGATAATGGTTTAGGAATGATAACAGGAACAGATATGCACAGACCTGAGCCTGTTTACTCTTATACTACACTTAATGCATCTGAATTCTCTGAACAAGCCATCTTCGATGAACTGAAAGCTAAACGAACAGGTTTTCTCTTTAACGGAATACCTTCACCCTATACAGTTGAACATGCGACAAATCCAGCATATATTCTAGCTTATCCTCTAATCCAATTTGGTGAGATGTTCGAAGGGATGTATTCAAGTGAATCTTTTGGTCCTATGCTAGTTGTTTTCTTCTTGTATATATATGGAGCATATATCTTGCTTGAAACTTCGAAGTTTTTAATTCCCTATAGTATTAAGAAGATAAAAAGCAGAAAAACATAGATGCATATGAGAATTACTTTTTCTTCTTTTGTTTTTCTTCAGCATCAGTTTTTTCCCATTCAATATTAGGAAAAGTTATATTCATTCTAGTTCCAACTATTTCGCCTAAACGTTTAACATTCTCAATCTTAAGAGTTAAACCATATCGTTCTAGCATACTTTGTGTGACTGCAACATCCAGCTTCTTTGTATCAAGGTCAGCTATTTCCAGAATTTCAGATTTAGCATCTTGTGATAATAATATTCCCTCAAAATGTAACTTGATGTTAATCCTATCCTGTTTTGGTTTAGTTACATAGATTTCCACTTCTACCTTGTCATCAGTATACTGTATCATTCTGACTATAAGGTTAACAATTATTCTATGTAGATATTCATCCCCTAGAATCACAAGATCTTCCATATGGGTTACTTCTGTCCTAATCTGCTTAGCAAAGAAATTGTTGAGGTATCTTATAGCATGAGTGATGACATCTGCTATTTTCTGATTATACAAGGGTCTCTCTTCTTGTAAAAGGAGATTGATGTTTGCATTTTGAATGAGATAAATAGATCTGATTGTAATATCTCTCATCTTGTTGAGCAATTGTTCAGCTGTCTCTTGAGCAACTTCTTCTTTGCTAAAGATTCGTCGAAAGAAATCAATATAACCTAATTCTGCATGGAGATTATTTAACAAATCGTGTTGAAATAATTCAAAGAGGAACTTTCTTTGCATTGCTGAATCAATTATGTCAGTGATATCTCTACACATTAAAACAATGAAATTTTGCTCAAGTGATTTGATTAAACTTGATGATATGTGAAAAGGAATTTCAACTTTGTTTTTTGTAATGAAATTCAATCGTTTAAATTGGCTTCCTTGTTCTTTAGTATCTTTTAGTAATTCCTGAAAACTTCTCTTTTCCTTAGTGAAATTCTTTAATTCGGTATTTTTTATTTCTCGAAGAGTTTTGCCTAGATATCTACAAGCTTGGATATTAGCATCGTGAATTATCCCTTCTATATCTACCAAATATATCATATCCATACTGTTTTGGAAAATGATATCAAACGTTTCTTGAATTAGGGTAGCATTCTCTTCAGGATTCATAATTCACAATCACTTATGTACAATAGTGTTCTGTTCTTACACCGGATAAAATAGTTTCGCTGTATCATATAAAAAAGTTGGTAATTCAATACCAAATATCTTTTAACTTCAGGAAGTATGCAGCAATATTTGTCACGAAATGCAAAGCTGGTGTTACAATTATCAAAGCAATGACATAAAACCATAAGTGACTTACTCCCCAGACAAAGGGTAAAGCAAACAGAAGACCAGTAACCACCCAAGAGCCTTGATCGTAAAGTGGTAAAGCTCCCCCTGATGGAATGTTTATCCTTCTTTTTATAAACGACCCTAATAAATCTGCAAAGTGATCACCTATACTCATGAAAAAACCGATGTACCAAGGAAACACAGGATAAGCAGATTTTGTTGGCGAAAAAGAAGTAGTATACTTATCAGCTAGAACAAAGACATCCCATTTAATGTAGCACAAGTACCAAACAACTACACCTGTAACAGTTCCAAAGATAATTCCAAATATTATCCCTCTCCATGTCTTATGATCTCCAAAAATCCTTCTTCCATCTTTCCAATTTTTCCCCCCATCTACAGGGACACCTAGGAAAGGAATGAATTTACTAAGACTAGCGAAAGAATTACAAGCATATATAGGGGCTCCAAAAACCATAGCATACCAAACTAAAAGGAAAAACGTTCCAACATCCATACAAAATGCAGTTGTTTCATCGGTTAAAAGATTTTTGCATCTTTTTCTATTAGATTCTACCGATTTAACAATGTAATAAAGAAAAATTAATATGGTATATTGTATTACTCCCTATGAAGCATTGTAGAGGTCTTAAGATTGAGCATTAAAACTGGACGCCGTAAAATAGATTACGAGTGCAATATCTGTAAACAAACAAGAATCCTCTATGTTTTACAATCATTACATCATACTGTTGATGAGAAAGGATATGTAGAATATGTTGATATTCATCCTTGTGTAGATGACAGATTAAATGCTAACATTCTATATGTTGATAAGAACATGGTTGTTAGATCACAAGTACCTGTTAGAGTTGGAGATGATGTATCAACTCAAGAAATCTCTGCAATGCAAATACCTGTTCCCAAAAAAGTTGACTTCAAAATAGCTAAAATCGAACCTGAAAAGAGTTACAAATATAAGAATCTTAAATCCTTAAATATCGTTGATAGGTTAAGGCAGACCCATTTTCAATTGAAAGAAAAGGGAGTTGGGAAGCTGCTTGAAGTTACTTCCGAGTTAGAGTTTATTGATATTGAAGCAAAAATATCTAAGAATATTGATATTGACATTGTTGAAGACTGGTTGAAACAACTAGCTTCTATATTAGAGGCGATTGTTTTACTAGATGAAGAAATGCTTTCTTTCATGATTCTTTATCTTGATCCTAAAATTTCAGAACCCCCTACAGGAGAGAGTATCATTGAGTTAGATATGATCCTCCATGCTAAAAGCTCTTTTCCAGTTGCTTCTTTGAAATCCTATGCCACTTTTAGAAGACAATGGCCAAAGATACAAAGAGAAAGAAAAGGAACAGATTTTGAATCTTATGAAAAACTCCTTACATATTGTATAGGTAACCAGTATAAGACACTTCTAGATATTTTTTTCAAAGCAGAATCAGCAATGAATTTCCTCCATTTCATTGATATGATAGAAGATATGTCTATGCTTGGTTTAATCAATATTAGAAAAACACAGTTTTTCACTGTGGATGATTAGCTTTTTCTAGAAAAAAAATAATAAGCTGTGAATGTAGCAGATATTATGACCCATCTTGCTGACAGACTTTCATATTTTCAAGAGTCAGTTATTAGAGAAATGACTCGAAAAGCAATTGAATACGATGCTATTAATCTCTCTCAAGGGATGCCAGATTATTCGCCTCCAGAAGAACTCACAGAAGGGATTACAGAAGCGATTAAAAACAGTGAACATCAATATACAGTTACCTATGGTAGAAATGATCTAAGAGAAAAAATTGCAAGTAAATATGAAACCTACAATAAAATCCAATATGATCCAGAAGATGAAATAACTATTACTTGTGGTGCAAGTGAAGCAATTGCTTGTAGCATTCTCTCTCTACTTAATCCCTCAGATGAGATAATTGTATTAGAACCATGGTATGAAAATTATGTTCCTATCACATATTTAGCTAATGGAAAACCTGTTTTTGTGAAACTGTCTGAGAAAGATTTTGGAATTGATGAGGAGAATTTCAAGAATAAAAT
>JAGLXK010000637.1 GCA_023132955.1 Candidatus Heimdallarchaeota archaeon | reverse complement strand
TAAAACCCAATTCTGAAGCTTGTATTGAATGTCATAGATGTACTAGAGAATGTCCTATGAGTTTGGAAGTTGAATCAATGGTTCTCAAAGGCAAGATTGAACACAGAGAATGTATCCTTTGTGGTAATTGTGTTGATGTTTGTCCAAAAGGTGCGATTACCTACTCGTTTAGCTCTTACAAAAAATGATTTTTATCTAAAATCCTCCCATTTTTCCTTTTTTAAATATCTGCGGAAGATTTATGATGAGTTGGTATAATTTTGCTACCTAAAATATTAGGTTGTTGAATATCTTTCATAGATGTCATTGTAGCTGTTCTATACTCACTCTATGTGGATACATCACGTATCCTCCTACCCCGTTCACACTCCGTGGAGGAAGTGCTTTCGGATCGCTTTTAATTAAAATGTTAAATGCTGCGTTAACATCCGCGTTAATAATATGTCCATTGGCAGATTTGAACAATCCTCGAGTTACTCTTCGTCCAACATATGTCTGTTGTTTTTCTGGGAATTCATTATCTAGAAAACTACATTTAGATGTGTATTCTTCAGGAATGAGAACAACGTTTATCTCATTCTCTGCAGCCTTATACTTCAACATGGTGATGATTCTCCTATATGGAATTGAAACAAATATCTGGGTAGTCTTTTTCCAAAAATGAACCTCTTGTTTCCACATTTCATTGTACCCTATAATCACTTCATGTAATTCTCTTTTAACCCATAAGTTTACTAAATAAATAGTTAGCTTATGAAGAGTATCCTTAAGTTTTCTTCTCCACTTCTCTCGAAGCTTATAATATGCAGGTCCATAACTAACTTTGCTCTTCTCTTTTAGCAGTTTTTTTTGTTGTTGTACGTATTGTTCTTGTAATTGTTTCTGTTTTTTCAGATAATATTGTGTAATGCTTTTGATACCTTTCCCTGTATACTTGATAACAATCGGTTGGTTTCCGAGGTTATCCACAAAGGTTACGAGGTTTGTCATCCCCAAATCTATTGCTCCTTTTCTTTTTGACTGTTTACTCATTTTGGGTAAGATCTTCTGATATACTAGTTCAATCGTATATCCTACTCTTCTTGGAACAATTCTTACTTCTCTCAATTTAGTAAGTGGAGATAGTCTTGTTTTGTAATAGAAACCCACCTTTTTGGGAAGGACTAACCAGCCATTTACTATCCTAGCTTGTTGGTTTGTAAAAATTGCTACTAACTCACCATTCTTAGCTTTATAATTAGGTGGTTGTGGTTTAGTGAAGAATGTCTCTGGATTTGTTTCCCACTCTTTGATTGCTCTAAAAAATCCTTTCCAATTTCTGCAAAGCAGTTTTATGCTGTGTTGAGCAGTGTGAACAGGGAGATTCTTATAACATTCTTCTTGTTTGAGGAGATTATTAAGTTCGTAATAGAAAAGAAGTTTTTTGTTTTTTTGTAACGATGTTTTAACAAGAAAGTTTGCTCGATTATAGAGATTTTTCACTTGATGACACAGTTTACTCAAAGCAGAATGATAGTTTAGTTCTATACACTCCACTCGAAGAACTTTTGTCATCCATATTTTCTCTAGAGTTGACTATAAAAACTACAGTAATATCAGCTATAATAGGTCATTTTAAGATATTTTCTCTTCATCTAAGGTGGCAAAGATACACAAAAGATTTATAATTTCAGTTATCAGAACTAATTTGTTAAAAAACTAGGTGAAGAAAATGACAGATGATAGATCTATAATTCTAAAAGCCGATGAACTACCTGATAAATGGTATAACATCATTCCTGATTTACCTGAACCTCTGCCACCCCCGATGGATCCACCTGAAGGGTATTCTCGAGTTAATGATCTTCCCAATCTCCTGGTTGGTGAATGTCTAAAACAAGAGATGTCTGGAGAGCGATGGATCCCTATTCCTGAAGGAATTCAGGAGTTATACTTAGCCGCAGGAAGACCTCGAGCACTTTTCAGAGCCAAGAATCTAGAAAAGAAACTAGGTACTCCCGCAAAACTATTTTATAAATCAGAATTTTACAGCCCGACAGGTAGTCACAAAGTAAATACTGCTCTTGCACAAGCTTATTATGCAAAAGAACAAGGATTTGAGCGCCTTACAACTGAAACAGGAGCTGGTCAATGGGGTAATGCCCTCGCTTATGCATCTAGTTTAGTTGGGCTCGAATGTACTATTTTTTGGGTTAGAGCTGTTTATAGATGGAAACCTCATAGATTGAACTTCATGCAAATGTTTGGCGCTGATGTATATGCATCTCCAAGCCAGCAAACTGAGTTCGGTAAGAAATTATATGCTGAAAATCCTGACCATAATGGATCATTAGGCATAGCTATTTCTGAAGGATTAGAAGATGCTAAAAAAGATCCCAAGGCTGTTTATTGTCTTGGATCTGTTTTGAATCATGTAATGTTACATCAATCAATTATAGGTTTAGAGACTAAAAAACAAATGGAAATAGCTGGAGAATACCCTGATGTAGTTATTTCATGCCTAGGTGGAGGAAGTAACTTTGGTGGAATTGCCTTACCCTGGATGCAGGATGTACTGAAAAAGAAAGCAGATATTCAGTTTATTGCTGCACAAAGTGAAGCAGCTCCTAACTTACAAGGAGAATACAGGTATGACTTTGCTGATCATGCAGAGATGACACCAATGCTGAAAATGTGTACTCTTGGTCATCAAGTAACTATGGTCCCAATATTGGGAGATGGCCTTAGGTATCACGGAAGTTCCCCGATTGTGAGTCTTTTGAGACACCTTGGATATATTGACACAATTGCGTATCCTGTTGATGAAAATTACATCTTCCAAAGGGCTAAAGAATTTGTTCAAGCTGAAGGATTCTTACCTGCACCTGAATCAGCCTATAGTGTTGCCTGTGCAATAGATGAAGCAATCAAATGTAAAGAAAATAACGAGAAGAAAACTATCTTATTCAACGTAAGTGGGCATGGTTTTCTAGATATGGATGGATATGCAGAAAAGCTTGGACTGAAAAAACAACCAGAGAGAGCATAAAACTAAAATCTCCTCTATACTATTTTTTTCTATTTTTTGATAATTTAAAAAAGAAAAGAGAAAGTGAGAAAAATATTCGATTTCAATCTAGAGATGGTTTGGGGGAAGGAGTTCCTTCCTCGCCCAATATCTCATCAAAGGTGAGCTTTGCTTGTTCGTCGAAATCAGCTATTTTCTCAACTTCTATACTTTTTTTCTCTTTCTGTTCTAAGATTGCTATCATTTCTTCTTCGCGGAGTTGAGCAATCTTTTCCAAATTCATATACTTTATTACAATTAATCCTACAGTTCCAGCTAGTGCAATACAGATAGTTATGATGATAAATATCCAACTTGTGGGAATAACACCTGCTAAAGTTGCTGCTATTA
>JAGLXK010000636.1 GCA_023132955.1 Candidatus Heimdallarchaeota archaeon | reverse complement strand
TGAACAATCTACTATTTATCTTTCACCCTAATTTTCTCATAAAGTTTAAAAATCTCATAAGTTTACATTAGCTGATTGAGAGAGGTTACGATGAATAGAAAAATAAGATTACTATTGATCTCATTTACATTCATAATTTTACTCAGTTCAGTTGTTTCTGCAAAAAATCTACTCAGAGAGGAAGTGAGTGTTTCAGCATTATCTTTCAGAAGTTATTATCTGAATATGGATTCAGATTATACTACAATCAAGCTATCAGTAGATGTCTATTTTGGAGATATAACAGTAGGTGTTCTAGATGAAGCAAATTATGCCATATGGGTTGATGGTTATGATGCTCAAGCTTATTTTGTAAGAAATGATCTTATAAAAGGGGATTTTGACGTAGAACTAGGTCCTGCAGGAATCTATTATATAGTTCTAGACAATTCTGATAGTTTGTTCTCAACTCAAGTAAAGTTAGTTGTTTCAGTCTCAACTGTTGGTGAAACAGTAGGTATAGTAATAGGTGCAATAATAGGGTTCTCAATATTAGTGTTGATAGTTATTAGATCAACTAAAAGTAGAGGAATTCAACAACCTCACCATCCTCAACAACTTCAAATGCCAATAATTAAAACACCAGAGTCTACAATTTATCCAACTCAACCAACTCAAAAAACTGTGAAATATTGTAAAGAATGTGGTTCTCGATTGGATATAGACTCAAACTTCTGTCCTAACTGTGGTCTAGAGCAATAGAATAGATGGAATAAGATACTACTGTTTTCAATTCTGTACTTCTAAATAAAGATGATTTTAGTAGCAATTCTTATCTATCTAATATAGTTCTATGTTCTATTCAAGTATCGATGGATATATCTAGATGCTGAAGAAAAATGAAAAGAATAGTTATCTAATTATGACACACCAGAAGAAAAATAACATAGAAGAAATATTCCTGCTAGATTTAGATTTCAAGTTTTTATAAGAGGTAATTTTCATGCAAATTTTTACAGTTGTTCTATTATCTTTTCTTACCTAATAATTCCTCAAAATCTAACTGTTCTAAAGAAAATCCTAGATCCAGAATATTAGTACTTTTCATTACAATTTCCTTGATGTAATTAGGATTTTCACTATTTTCAATCATTTCTCTCCATACAAGTATAGTAACTGCAAATTGCAGATTTTGTAAAATTGACTGATACTTCTCTCTGGTATATTCACTGATCTCGTCTGTATCAAGAACTTCTACTTGATAACCAATTTTTCTAAAGAATCTTAATTTATCTTCTAGCTCGCTTTCAGTTACTGCATAAATTATTATTGAGCAATGCTTTTCATACAGTTTTTTCAACATAGCTTCTAAAACTACTTGAAGAATGTCTCTAGAAAGTTCAACTAGTAAAATAATATCTAACATAATCGAAATGTTACAGAGCAAATAATCATATTTTCCTTCTTCATCAGCAACAGAAAAATCAG
>JAGLXK010000635.1 GCA_023132955.1 Candidatus Heimdallarchaeota archaeon | reverse complement strand
ATTTATAAAGAAATCATATCCTCCACATATCCCTCTATATAATACTTGTTTTTTAATTAAATCTAGAATATTTTGTATTAAGAATTTAGCATCAGGTGTTATAAGAAGGTGATAAAATGTTATATGAAATAAATTCAGTATATTGCTCAAGATGCAAGGAATTTATGCAAATCTTCGATGCCGGCAATCTCAATTTCTCATCAACAGAAATCATTTGCTCAAATTGTGGAAAGATATTACTTGTTATGAAAACAAAGATGCAGACAAGATTTGATAGTACTTTCGATTCTAAAAAACTGGATAGCTACATTAAAAAGGAAAATCAAAAAACAGCAAAAAATCTTAGTATGGATAGAATAATTGCTGGAACAAATACTGCTTAAGATTCAAATGCATTTAGTTTCACAACTCCCTAACCATATAATTTTTCAATAATGTTTATTAATTCATCTTAAAGCCATGAGAGAAGCAGATATTGTTGTAATAGGAGGAGGACCATCTGGATTAATAGCTGCTAGAACAGCTGCTGAAAGAGGGAAAGATGTTGTCCTATATGAATCTAAAGATCAGATTGGAGTACATGAACACTGTGCGGGCTTATTAAGTATAGATGGATTAGATCAACTACAACTAGGTAATTTACCTCCTGAAGTCGTTCAAAATGCTCAAGTTAAGGGGACAATAATTTTTTCACCTTCAGGTCAAGCTCTATCTGTTTCAAAGAAAAAACCTACAGTCTTAGTTGTTAATCGGGCAAAGCTCAATCAGTTTCTGTTTCAAGAAGCACTTGACAAAGGTGTTTCTGTCGAAACCTCATCTCGAGTCATAGGTATTCATAGAGAGACCAATTCTCTTGTTCTGAAAATGGGTAAGAAAGCTCTATCTCAGGATATCAAATGTAATATCGCAATACTTGCAGAAGGAAGATTTCCAAGATTAAATGAACAAGTTAACCTTCCTGTACCCTCAAGGAAATCAATTGTGTTCTCTTCTATGTATATAATGAAAAATTTGAGAGATATAGATCCAGAGTTTGTTGAAGTTTATCAAGATCAAAAATATGCCCCTGGTTTTTTTGCCTGGATTATCCCTTTGAATGACAGAATTGCTAAGGTAGGATTAGCATCTTATACAGTTCCTGCAAGTGATTTTCTAAATTCCTTTATCAAAAATCATCCAATTGCTAAGAAGAAATTAGAAAATGCAGTAATTGACAAAAGAATGAGTGGTGCAATTCCATTAGGTTCCTACATTAGGAAAACCTATGCAGATAACGTACTTGTTGTTGGTGATGCTGCAGGTCAAATAAAACCAACAACTGGTGGTGGGGTAATCTTTGGAGGCATCGCTGCACAAATTGCGGGGAAGGTAGCTAGTGATGCTGTTACAGCTGAGAAATATAATTCCCAATATCTTTCAAAATACCAGAAACTCTGGAAAAAAGAGTTAAAACAAAACTTGAAAGTAATGAAACTTATTCGGTCTTATATCAACTCATTATCTACTAAGGATCTTAATCGCTTTTTCATTTTACTAAATAAACCCCGTATTAGAAATAAAATTTCAGAATCTGGTGATGTAGACAATCAAAAAACTATTGTTTTTAACCTGCTTATGAATCTAAATCTATGGCCAATTCTTTTATCAACAGGCTTAAAATTTCTCCTTAAAAACAAAGAAAAGAAAAAATGAAGAGTAATATGTTTTAGTAATAGTCTCTCATTAATATCTTGTTCTTAGACCTGATATCTTCAATTTCACTTTGACTGAGTTTTGTGTAATTACCTTATAATCAGATGATCCTAAAGAAATAGCTAAATCATGATCTATGATTTTGTCATCATTCTTTCCTGGATCTCTTTCAAAAACATGAAAGGGAACTTGTGTTACTCCTCCACGTGGAGCGTCTCTAAATTCTGAATAGAGTGTTATACCCTCTGGTGGTTGAAATATTTCATTTTTCTCCAGATTCATTGTCCCTCTGTTTGGTATTCTACTACTATAATGAGGTCTCTGCCCTACCCTAAAATAGATTTCTGACTCATTACCTAAAAGATCCTTGTCTTCTAAGACCTTTATTGAAATTAGTTCTACTCTTACTAAAAATCTATCTTTAAATTCTTTGGTGTCCCTTTGCCCTCGAGCATAAGTGTCCCTATAAACTTTTTTTACAACTCTTCTTCCCATTTAATCACCTTAAGGTTGTTTTCCGTTCTATTCTTATATATCTTTACTAATGTCAATAAGGTGCTAAAGAAAGAATCGAAAATAAAATTATTGCATTCTAATTGGTAAATCTTTTTTGATTATAAGTATCATTAATTCCTCAGAAATTCAACAAGACAAAATTTACCTCTTCTTGTAGCAGGTATTCTCTCACCAATTCTGAAATTACTCTCTGGAAGTAAAACCGTTAAGATACCTTCCCATATGTGTATAACAAAATCACATAAATCGCGTTTTCCTTCCACACATTTTTCACCAGGGGCATAAGTACAATAAGCTCTCGCTGGATATTCAACATAAGCCACCCTTCGGGAAATACTTGAAATAATATCTGCAGGCAAATAATTTTTGAGGTCATCTGTTGCTTTTGCTTGTAAAGCTTTGGTAACATATTGACCAATCATTGATGAGATTTCTTTGATATCTTGCTCTGAATCACGTATGTTAATCAGAAGGAATTCAATTAAGAACAGAACATGTATATCGTTGAATTCTTCTTTTGCTTTCTTAACATTTGAATCCTCAATATCACTAAAGAAAGTGGTTGTAATTTCTGCCAAAACTTTGTGAAATAAAGGTAAAACCATTGTTGTTGGAAATTCTTTTAGAATCGGAGAGAAGACTGTATTTAGATCAAGATCCAAACTTGCCTTAATCTCTTCCTCTTCAACTGGTGCACTTGGTTGCATTGTTACACCAGAAACACCTTCGGTTTTAGTTTGAGCTGGGGAAGTTGCCATACTTGGTTCAGTAGAAATCTCTTGAGCACGAATAGTAGGAATTTTATTGTCAACTTTTTGTATGATTATCTGTAATTGTTGAGATTCAAATTGACTTGGCATTTGTTCTACTCTAGCATCTGAATTAAACAAGAAATACCCTAATGCTTTCATAATCCCAGAAACAATAACTAGATAGGGGTGATAGGTCGCATCAGAGGCTATGAAACGATTTGCCCCAAGTTGTATTACTGCATTATCTTCATTTTTCTCAATTCTGATGTTCTTCCATCCCAAAGATTCCATAAGAAGATCAAATTGCTCTTCAATTCCGAGATCTCTGTGGGGAGTAAAGAAATTGAACACAGCATCAGCTATTGCTGAAGTAATAGCATGTTCAGTATCTCTATTAGTAACATCAAAAGAGGCTATTATCTTCTCCAGAGAATTCATTAGAATCTTTGTTGCTTGAAGGGCTCTTAATTTGTCGCTACCTTTGTTAGTCCACGTTGGCGAGTAACCACTCATCTAAATCTTCCTTTCCTTTTGGAAATATTATAAACTAAGATGGTAAAATCCTAATATAACCTTTATGATGGTTTCCATCGTAAAAGGCGTAATTAAATGCTTAACACGATTTTACAACTCTCAATGTGTTAATGTAAAAATCACCATAAAATGAAAAATTTATCTAATTACAAAAATAGGCTAATTCAAAAAGCTTAAAACACCAACCTTTACGTAACCCTATAGAGAATCAATCGCGTGGTTATATATGAGTAAAATGATTGATATGCCAAGATGCACAAGCTGCAATAAAGTCATAAGTCCTAGTGATGAAGGAGACACACGTTTTTCATGTCCAAAGTGTAATGATGTTCTTATTATTAGATGTCCAAAATGTAGACTTTTTGGAAATGAATATATATGTCCAAAATGCAACTTTAAAGGTCCATAAACGGGTGAAAATGATGGGTGAAGTTTTATTAGTATATGAAATTAGACCAGAAACTACCGAAGTAACTCCTAAGAAATTAGAAGAAATTGTGAGGTTAAAGCTTCCAGAGAATGTGAAGATGCAAAATAATCCTGAGGAAAAACCACTATTCTTCGGGTTAGTTTGTATAATTGGTCAATTCATTATTCCAGAGGAAGATGGTGCTCAAGATAATTTAGAGGATGTTCTAAATTCAATTGAAGAAATATCCTCAATTCAGATGACTTTTATCACTAGATTGTAAGTTAGTCCTCTCCCTTTAGTTCCCTTTTTCATTTTCAACAAATTTTTGCATTTTGATTTTTATTGCTAACCCCTTTGTCCAGTCTTCTTTATCAATATCTTCAATAAACAAGCTGTAATCATATTTCTTAGCAATTTCATTAACAATAAGAAAACCTAGATGTTTACGGAGAGTTTCATCAAATGGTGATTCTTCAATAACTCTTTGTATTTCATCATTGAGTTCAGGTTCAATACCTTCTTTATCAAGAATCATTATCTCAAAGAATTCTTGATCATCTTCTATTATTTCTCTCCCGTTGATATCTATGTTAATCTTCCTACTTTCAGTTTTTAATATTAAGCTCTTCAAGACATAGTAGAACATATCATAAAGAAAAACCCCCCCTAGAATCTTAATAACACTAGGTAAATTAACATCTATATTTAATTCTTTTTCGCTGTGTTCTTCCTCTACCTTTTCAAGTAATCTCAAAATAGTCATCTTAAGCGGAACAAAATGAACTTCTGCTCCGCTTGAAATATCTAATACATTAGATAATAATCGTATATCTTGAACTATTCCTGTACCTCTTCTTACAAGAGTATTCACTCTTTCCAATATCACGTTTTCTTCAGGAGGAATGCTGCCAGTTAATAATTCGTAATAACCTGAGATTCCAAAAAGAATATTGTAAATATCATGTGTTAAAACATTTAGGTACATTTTTGATCGGTTAGAGTATTCTTCTGCAATAGATTGTAATTTTGTTGCTTCAGAAATATCAACTAAAGACAAAACAACACAATATTCCCCTGTTAGATTATTGATTGTTGGAGATAATTGCACAAAAAAGGTTCTAGAATCTCTTTTTCCCAATTGAAAAATTTCTATTTCAAGTTTCATAGTATCTTTTGCGATATTCGCTATTACATCACGGGTTTTCTGAAGCATTTCCTTAGCTTTATCTGAATCCAGACCAAGCAAGTAATCCAATTTTAATCCAATTGATTCATCGTGAATAAAACTAAATGTTTTCTCAGCCTGTTTATTGAGATATATGATCTCAAATCTATTGTTTACAAGCATAACAGGAAAAGAAGAAAATTCAGAAGTTTGAGTTATCTGTTGAATGTCATCAAGAAGTCTTTTTCTTTGAAGAGTTAGAAATAATTGATTAGCCATAATTCGGAGAAAATGAATATTTGATTCTGATAGTTTCTCTATTGACTCGGAAATAACAACTAGAAATCCTAGCATTAAATTAGTGGAGCCGATAGGAAGAATTACCCCATATTGCTCTTCAAATTGTGTAAAATTAATTTCTTCAATTTTGTTAGGGGTATTATAATAAGGTAAGCTTGATATCACAAGTTGAGGCGATTTGAAGTATTCTCTTACTTGATCACTCAACCCTATATCCTGAATTAGAGAAATTTCCGCAATATCTTTGATAAACACACCTAATCCTTCAATCTCAGTTTTTGACTTAATTTTTGGTAAAATTCGATCAAGTATAAGTTGTATTTCAGTAGTTTCAAGAGTAAGGGTTGACATCTCTACAATTAAATCCGTTTGGTGCAATTTTAAACCAGAACTATATTGACCATACCAAAATGAAAGCATATCTGTTATTAACAATGATATTTCTTTTATTACAGACAAATATCTTTCTTGATTGTGTTTTACTGTATCTGGATGGAGAAAAACACTTATTGCACCAATAGTAATGTCCCCTAAATACATTGGACATACAATAAAATCACTAATGTTCTGACTTTTTAGAAATACCTTGTAGTTGTTGCCTTCAGCGATGGCATCTGTTGGAAACCATGCTGTATCTGATTGTGCAAATACTTCAGTATAAGGATTCTCAGGATCAAAAGCATCCATCTCGATTTCTAGATTGCTCTTTGTAATTTGCTCCTCTTCGATACAAAGTGGATAAAGAAATTGATTTTCATGATCATAATAACTAACCAAAATCAATACAGGATCTAGTGCATTTTTAATAGCTCGACTGGCTCTTTGAATCATAGAAATTTTTATTCTACTATTAAGCAAGTCCCCATTAGCTAATAATTTAAGGAACTCTACAAGTGATTCAGTTACTAGATCTTCATCCATATTAATCCCGATTTTCTGTATTTGATGTATTTTTGCCCTTGTTATGCTTCTTCTAATCTAATGATAAAGCGTTTCATTTAAATCCGTTTTGTATTATCTTGAGTCATCCATCCCCTTGATAATTGGTTTTACGAAGAAACTGAAACGAATTTATACGTTTCTATTGTCTTATCTATGAATGGGAAAAAAGGTATCAAGCAGATAATTCTGACAACTATTTCAGATAAAGTAATGTTAATCAACAATGAATATATTATAGTTATTACACGAGGAGATTCAAACGACGAGGCAAACTTCGGAAATTATTGCTGAACATGCAGATACAATTTATGCATTCTTTTTGGGAGATAAAGATGGTGTAATCTATAAAGAAAGTATTTTCAATGAAGAGAAATGTCCCCTTGATATCTTAACAAATCTAGTTAAAGCTTTTTGCTCTTTCACTGAAGAAACCCAAATATCTGATCGTGGAACGATAGAACTAACAAAATCAAAAATATCCTTTAGAAAAATACAGGATATAACCTATGTTCTTAATCATGGAATAAGTGAAAGAACTAAAGCTGACGATGCTATAGATTACATTTCTAACGAATTTGAAAGCAGATCTAGGTCTAAATTCCATAGCGCTGATCCTGGACAAGTATTTTCAGGTGCATCAGCTGTTTATAATCAGACGGTGGAAGAACTTTTTAGGGCAGTAATTTACAAAGAAAATCCAAAACCCCGTCAGTATGCTCGAGATGCACAATTTGATTTAGAATTAGTAGATGTACCTATTAGTTTTGATGATTTGATGCTAGTTTCAAAATCTCAAGAAAAACCAGCAGAACAATCTGTAAAGGAGAAAAAATTAACTCCTGAAGAAGAACAATCCCCAGAACAAATGCTTAGTGCAGTGACGTTTAATATACTGAACTCAATACAAGGTATAGATCATCTTGTATTTGTTGAACATGACGAAGAGCATACAGAATTGTTTTTCCAGAATGGTAGTTTAGATGAGGATTTTGTAATCAAGACTCAGAAAATATGTGAGAAATACCTTTCTAATATCCTTGAGATTATGAAAGATGAACAAACACAAAATGCAATCGATATTACCAATAAACACCAAATAATCTTTGTTAATTTGGATGATAAAAATTTCATGTACGCAATTGCATCAAAAAAAGTTGATGCTGTTATGATGGATCCTGTATTTGAGAGAATTGCCCGTAGAATAAAAGATATGGTACTTGGCTATAAAAAAGTGACTGAATAAGAATATCTAATAACAAATATTGTTTTCATCTAACTAATCGTGATTTTTTCTTGAAGTAGAAAACTTTTCCATTCTGTTTTACATGAACATTTGAATTCATTGTTTAAGTCTTCTAAATTTTGTGATAAAACAAATTGTTTCAAAGCCTCTGTCATTTGTTTGTCGCAGTCACCACAGTTATGTGCTCCTCTTTGAGTTCCTCCTGCAACAACATCACAAATTAATCTTAAATCGGGGTATTTTGATTTTATTTCTTTACATAGGTGTAGAAGAGACCATAACCAAGGAGTTCTGTACTGGTTTTTCTCAAATATTATCGAAAGATAGGTTCCTCTATGTATACTGATTGCATTTATAGAAATAGTATCAACTCCAAGTTTATTCAACTTGGACACGCTTTGCATAATATCCTTTATGGAATCATATTCAGAAACAAAAGGTGGTTTAAATAACAGATATGCCTTTACTTTTGCTCCTACATCGAAAATTCTGGTTGCAGCTTTTTCAAAGTCTTCCCAGAAAAATCCTTTATTGATAGATTTTTTCAAAATATCATCATTTGCACTTTCTAATCCGATTGCTATCTCAATTTTACTAATATCAATTGATTCTTTTATCGTTTGCATTGTCTTTTTTGTAACATACTCTGGTCTAGATTCAAGTACAATTTCGGTTATTTCCCTATATTGGGAAGCTTCTTCCAATATTTCTTTCTGTATCTCCTCAGGAATTTCAGAAATATCTAGAAAACTTCCACTAGTGAATAGTTTTAACGAATAGTTCCCTCCATCTTTGATGGAATCATGAAGTTTTTCCTTGAAAGCTTTCATCATATTCTCAAAATTAGGCTCTTGAGGATTATCGTAGATATAGCCACAAATAGAACAACCACCACTTTTCGATAAAGCCCAAGAACAACCTTTAGTTGGGAGAATGAAAACAATTGCTTTACCTGGTCCAGAACGAAGACGGTGATCCTCAACCCAGTGAACTACTTTTCTTGAATGAGATCTTTCTCCTAATGCTTTACCTCTTATTTCTCTAATAGTATTGGCGAAATCTGGATTGATTTTCATTTTTTCACCTTTTTTTCTTTTTTATTTCTGCAACTTTACCAGATGTCATCTTGTTCATATCCTCTCCAGATACCAATGCACGTGCTGTTGCTATAACATCATTCTCAAACAGAACAAAAACTTCATCCTCAGGAAGTATGTGTGTATCTGCCTTTAGACAACCTGGGGCATAAATATTGCTCCCTGACACATAATCCGCTCCAAAATCAAGTTTGTTTAAGCTGATTTCTGAGACTTCTTTTGTATATGCAGGGAAAAGTGAAAGATAACCTGTTGATGCATGCATAGTAGCAATATGCTTATCATCTCGGAAAATTTGAGGGCTTCTTGGATATCTGCCTTTTAGCTTTATTTTGCCGTGAAAAATTCTTTTTCCAGTTCCTGGTCCATATTGAAAATCAGCAATTGCTTGAATTTTCTTTGTATTTGAATTAACTTTCTCAGTTTGATTTAAGGAGAATCTTTCTTTGGTGTTCACCACGGCTTCTGATAGTTCTTGTAATGATTGATGACTAGTTGGTGGTGCTTTATAAGATGTATCTATTACCTCAAGGGAACTTTTTTCTCTAACTCTCTCAATGATATCTTCATATCCTGAACCATGAAGGTGATTTATGATAATGCAGTCTTCTTGATAATGTGATAGTACATTTGAGAGAAGATTTGAAGTAATCTCTATTTCTTTTTCAGACCAACTTCCTGCTACAGGAATATCGTAGAATCTTGCGGGATAAATATTTTCAAGTTCTCGAGGAACTACAGATAATGGAGACGTGACAATTAATTCTGATAACATTGAGAAAATGCTAGAACCAGCTTTCTTTATTGCATTTCTAAACATGATATGCGATCGAGACATTGTATATGGTTTTCTAGCTGAACATGGTAATAGTATTATGATTCTTGATGAAGAGTGCGGTCTAAATCTTTCCTTGACTCTCTCTCTAAATTCAGAAACAACTGGTCGATTTAAGGATTCTTCCCCTAAGCATTTGACTTTAGTTGATGAGATGATTGGAGTTCGTCTCCTTAATAATTCTCCAAATTTAGTATCCAAATGTCTTAGAGTTGCTGCAAAAGTGATATTTCTGTGAATGTCCTGTTCTACTAGACTTCTTAAAGTTCCATTTCTCAGAGCAAAATTAACTCTAGCAAGAGCATTCTTTAGAACCGTTTCATTATGCCTAAAGATGTTTTTGGGCGTGGAAATGCATTGTGAGCAATAACAGGGTGGATGACTATCTATAGGGAAGACACCGTCTTCAGTAAGAAAGTAACCATTTTTTGATACTTGATAGGCTATTGAGTTATCAAAGAAGTCTATCCCAATATAAGTTAGAAAAGAGTATAAAGCTGGTGAAACAGAACCAGGCAGATAGAGACCTATATCTGGTGATAATCTAGTTCTTAGATTAGACATTTTTTCGGCTAGTTTTCGTTGATTGGTAAATAGTTTACTTAAGTCATTAAGTATTATTAAAGAACAATCTGTTTCAAGAATTCCATCTATTTTTTCAGATTCAAATTGATCTATTGGTAGATAAAAACTCTGTTCTCCTATTCTAGAAAGAGATAAAAACTCCTTTAGATATGTGTCATAATCTTCAATTCTTAACTTCTCAGAAGCATATGAAGGATAAAACGGTTGTAAAGAAAGCTGATTAGCTTCATGTAGAATTTTCTCTTTTTTTGCATCTGGGAGATTCCAGAGAAGTTTGATCTCTGATGAGTCATAAGATGAATAGTTAGGTACAAGCGTGGAATCAAAATGAGCTGAGTATCCTTCTAAAGATTCAGGTTTTTCAATTGATATGAGTCCTGGTGATAAAGGATAATGAGTCCGAGTCTCAGCTAAGATGCGTCCGAATCCAAATTGCGATAAGGGTTGGAAAAATCTCATTTCTATCCCGGATGTTATCTATGCAAAAAGGAAAGACAAACAGAATAAAAAGAATCTGGTAAATCAGAAAATTCATTCGATTACTGAGATAGACTAAAAAGGAGATAAAACAACTGTATTCTGAATCCAATGATTGACCATATGCTTCAAGAAATTCATGAGCAACCTGCTTTTCTTCGAGAACTTATTAACACCAATAAAGAAAAGATATACGAAACAATTAATCGAATTAGGAAGAGAAATAGTATAAAGCGAATAATCTTGACAGGTTGTGGAGATTCTTTATGTGCTGCTTTAACAAGTGAGTATGCTTTTAATACAAAGAACTTATCAACAATGGCTCTTCCTCCCATGGAATTTTCAGGATATAAGTATAAATTCTATGATCTTTTAGATGATGAAACACTTCTAGTACCTATATCTGTTAGTGGAAGGACTCCCAGAGTAGTTGAAAGTATTCACGCAGCAAAAAGTAAGAATTGTTCAGTTTTAGCAATTACTAACAATCCAGATAGCCAAGTAGCTGAAATGTCTGATGAGTTCATTTACGCAAAATCTTCTCAAATAGATTCTCTGAAATCAAGTTCATATGAAGGAGAAGTAAGTAGTAAGTATGTTGGTTATGAACATGATATTCCACAAACGAAGAGCTATACAGCAGTTCAAATGGCTTTGTTACTTCTAGCTGAGAGTTTTGAGAAAAATCCTGATTATTCTGAATTAGAAATCATACCTGATATCATTGAAAAAATAATAGGAAATCCTCTAATCAAGGAATTAGGTACTTGCCATTCTAGCGCTTCTAGACATATCTATTCTGCATCTGGTCCAAATTATGGAAATGCATTGTTTGGGGAATTTAAAATGTATGAATTTTCACTAGTTGGATTCAGTAAGGAAATTGAAGAATACTGTCATACAGCATATTTCATTACAGAAGAAAATACACCAGTAGTATTCATAGCTCCTCAGGACATTTCTTACCAAAGGACATCAGAGATTGCGCCCGTGCTTAAGAAAATTATTGGTGCGGTTCCAATAATTCTATCAGAAGTTCAACCAGATTTTGATTATTCTGAATGGATAGAAGTACCTTATTTTGGTTCAGAGGAGAATTCAGTAATACCTTATGGAGTATTTGCTCCACTCTTTGCTTACTGGGTTGCCAAAGAAAGAGGGCTAAATACTAATACCTTTCGAGGTGGAGTAGAACAAGAGAAATATGTTGAAGGATCTTATTATACAATTAGACAAAGTAAGATAAAAAAAGAGTATAAGGATCAGTAAATTTAATAGAAACACTTATATAATCTCAAAATGACGATATATTGATATATATGTCTTCGAATAAATGTGTTGCGAGAATGAGTATATATTTGGTTATCATTCTTGTTTCTATACCAATACCTAAATCTCCGTCTTCATTTATTGCTAATGGTCGAGTTGAAGCTCCTCAAAATGTCTGGTTATGGGATTTGTATCCAGAGGGATTGAGCTCAAATCTCACAGTAGAGAAGATATACATTCATTTTACCATTGATGCGACTAATCACAAAGAAGCACTGAAAATTCAAATACAATCAGAGTATGAGATTTTGAATCAGAATGATACATCTGAGATACAACTAGTATTGCCCATTATACTTTACTTAACAAATTTAACTTCACCATATATATTTGATGAAGGCTCTGGGAATCAAACTTCATTTATTGACTATTCTTGGTGGGAACTTGATCCTTTTGATGAATATCCTAGTATGGTTATCTTAACAAATGTAACCTTCCAAGGATATTCAACTACTAGTATCAATTATGAATTGAATTTGATTATGAATATTGAAACTGGCACTAATTCAATTACTATCAGACACTTCTTAGAAGCACTAAGTTTGTGGGGGAAAGGTGTGAATAAGACCGTTATATTTGATGTTTTGGGAAAACAACCTTCTAGTTTTGCTGAATTTTGTCTCTCCTGTTCTGCACCTTGTAATGTAGATTTAGTAAAAGATCCAGAAATATCAAGAATTGATGGAGGGAAAAGTTACGAATGGGATATTATTGATGAATTTAAAAATGAAAACCATTGTCGAATATCGATTTATTTTGACTTAGATCCACATGATGATTTGCCCCTTATAGTAATAATTTTACCAATAGTCATAGCTTTGGTGGGTTCTGCAGCGATTGTTTTTATTATAATAATTGTAAGATCTCGTATAAAAATGAAAAAATAACCAAAAAATATGGCATTGAAATAGAACGATGATATATAGTTACTAACTATTGGGGATTATTAAACTCAATAGATTCAACCTTGAATTTTACATACTCAAAGTCTCCTTCTGTAAGGTGCCAAACACCAACAAAGTACGTGGGGATCATGAAATTCTCAAATTTTTTGTATTCCTCATAATATCCACCCCATTTATCAAAAGAAGGTCCTGATTTGGTTGTTCTAGCTCTCACACTCTCAAATCTGGTGATCTCACCTTTCTCGTTAAAAGTAAAAACACCATTTGCTTTGATTCCTTTATCTTTAATAAAAATTCGAGCAGCAGTAGAATCAATTTCCTCCCATTTCAAATAATCAGCAGTCAAAAAGACAGAAGGAAACATTGGTAATTCAGAAAGAAATCTCAGAAGCGATGCTTGGTTCACCTCATTTCCTGAACTTTTAGCAATTGGAATGAAAGAGTTAGGCTTAAGCTTAACTTGTCCTTTTCCTTGATAATAATAATCTCTAGCAGAAATAGAAAGAATTGGTAAAGGTTTAATTTTTCCTTTCCAATA
>JAGLXK010000634.1 GCA_023132955.1 Candidatus Heimdallarchaeota archaeon | reverse complement strand
TGATCAATTTAGAGATAAACTAATTGAAATATGGAGATTCAAAATAAGTAAGAAAGCTAGTTGCTTGAAAATATATGAGAAATGGAAATTATGAAAAATAAGAATTAAGGTTCAATTTCACCATATTCTGTCCAGATTTTATTTTGAACCTTACCTTCACCAATCAGCTTATCCCAATTAATTTTCTTAAGGATTAACTCATCAGTAGTATTTTTAGCATAAAGGATGAATAATTTTGTTTCTTCCTTTCCTTTAGCTCTTCTTAAAATTCTGCCTAATGATTGTATTCTCTGTATTCTCGAAGAGGAAGAAGCCATTATAATACCAACATTTGTCATCGGTACATCTACTCCTTCAATTAGCGCTCTAGCAGAAAGTATAACCTTAGTTATCCCTTTTTTATAAAGGTCTAGACCTATTCTATTCAGTGAATCAGGAAAACCAGAATGATATATACTAACGAAACTTGAATCTAGTTCTACATATAGTTGATTAATTTCTGCAATTAGTTCATGAAATAATATGATCCGATCATCTTTAGAAAGTCTATCAATAGGACTTAATGAACTTACTTCATCAACATTTTTTCCTCTTCTAATTACATTATTAATTATTAATTGAACAAGTTTCTTCCTGTTTTCAGCTTGGTAAATACTTTCCTTTCTTTCTCTTGTTTTCAAAAAATATTGTTCAATTAGTTTATCTGGATTCTTTGTATTTAGCTTCTGTAAAACGCTAAATAAGTTAGCTTCAGAGCTTTCTAGGAATGGATATTTATACTTTAAAGCTTTCCTTATTTGACGTATTTCTTCTGAAATTCTTCGATACTTTTTCTCTTCTTGTGGATTCAATAAAATAGCATAATTATAGATACTATATTGTGGTATAATATCATCTTCTAGAGCATTTTTATAGGTGTAAGTTCCAACAATCTCTCCTAATTCTTTGACAAGAATTCTTTCAAAAGCATCATCCATTTCCCTTTCTGGTGTAGCTGAAAGACCTAAGTTGAAGTTTCTTCTAGTACTGAAGATTTTTCGAAAATTTGGAGCACCTGCTCTGTGACATTCATCAACGACCAATAGATTGTTCTCAAATCCTTGTGTAATTTTCCCAATCAAGTCATTTTTGATAGCTGAATTATATACAAGAATAAGGACATTTTTATTTTCAAAAACATCAGAATATCCTCCACCCTTCAGAGCAATTTCCTTCCGAGAAATTTGTAGTTTGTTGACCAAGTTTTCTAACCATTGTTCAAGAAGTACTATGGTTGGTACAACAATTGTAACTTTAAGATCGTCAAATTGTTTCTTTAACTGTTCAATAATTGCCATAGCCAAATGTGTCTTACCAGCTCCAGTTACTACTTTTGCAATACCTTTTTTATTTATCATCCATTTTTTCAAAAATTCTTCTTGCCAGATATACAGTGAATCTTTCAGTTTCCATTTAGATTCCTTAATATCTATAATTTGCTCTTTATGTTTTGTTATTTCCATTTTTCGAATTTCATTGACTTCCATTTGCTGGTTTATAATTGCGTTTCTCCATTTCCTACTAGGTAGATATGCCTTAACTGTTAACCTGTAAATTCTTCTCATATCAACTTTCTTTAGATTTCTTCTGTCTGCAAGTAGTAGTTTGTTGAGTAATTCTTTTTGATTTAATCTAGCATATGTAAGAACATCTTCCTTACTTCTACTTCCTAATTTTGCAATACCTTCTGAATAGTTGATCACATTACAGATGTCCAAAACTTGAAGTATCTCGCTTAGATACCTATTAATTGTTGTTTTTGAATAGATTTCATAGTCTTCTTTTTCTAATTCGTATATGATATTTGATTTTGCTATAACACCATTAGAATTAACAATAATTTCATAGATATCTGGTAGAAAATAAGCCCATTCCAAATTTCTAACTAAACAACTTAGGATGTAATCAGAATATTCTATTTCTTTATTAAGGAATTGTAATGATAAATCAGATAATTTAACAGTGTTATCTAACTCAATAAATGAGTATCTACTTAAACTCATCACACTTCTATCTGCTGTAGTTTTTTTTAACTCTCCTGAGCTTCGAGACAGAATGAAGTTTACAAGTTCCTTTCTTGTTCTAGAAATCTCTATTATATATTCTAATATTTCTCGAAAAGCATTCTTATCTTTGAGAACATACAGTAAACCTGTCATGTGCGGAACGTTTTTCAGTTCAAACATCATAATCATCTGGATCAGAGAAAAGAATTTTTGGCTCTTCCTTTCTACCAATTTCTAGTTTATCTGTATATTTACCTATATAAATAGGATACCATTTTTCTTCACGTTTAGTATACTTATTTTCCGAGGGTAAGCTATATCTTTGTATACACAATTTTTGTTTCTTTGAAAGCTTCTCCCATCCTTCTTGGATTTTTGCTCTCTCTACAACTTTCTCTTTATATAATTCTTCCAAATTAGATTGATTAATAGGAGCAAAAACATGCCCATATTCATTAATCCTAAATGACCCAGGTTCCCTTTTATAAGTAAGTAGTAAGTCAAGAAAATCAGAATCGAAGTTTTTTACAAAATATTTTATTCTTTGAGAAAAATCAGATGTGCTTAGAGATTCTCTAAAATAAACTCTTGCCTTTGGATCAAGATGAAATTTAGATCCATGCTTATTTATTAGACCGGTCCATAATTGTCCAGGTTCAATGTAGTCCGGATTTATATTAAAATCATCAAATTCGAAATGAGTAGATAATTGTCCCACATAATGGGGAATCCACTTTTTTTCCTCCTTTCTATATGTGGTAATTTGCTTTTGTTCGTTTACTCGGAATCTTCCACTTGCATCTCCTCTAATTTTCTTAAGAACTTCAATTAAATTTTCCACATCACCTCTAACATAAAATCTATTTCCATATGAATCCTTATGAAAAACTTGATCTAATTTGAAGCAGTATTTAGAACCTCTAATGTGAAATGGAAATATATCACCAGATTGCACTATAACACCCCTATTCTCTTCAAAAAGTCCTCATCATCATCGTCTGTCCATTCTTGATCGATATCAAAAGCTTTTTTGAATTTCATATTATCCTTAAATTTTCCAATATAAATTGGAACCATGCCATCCCCATCATTTTTTTGTCTAATATCGATGATGTTTTTCTCATAATTTGAAAGATTTTCCAATTGTTTCTTAATCTTATTT
>JAGLXK010000633.1 GCA_023132955.1 Candidatus Heimdallarchaeota archaeon | reverse complement strand
GGGAACAGCACTCATTCCAATTGTCAAAATATCGATTATAAACTTCCAACAACGAAAAAAACTAATGTTGATTCACTTTTGATTTTTGGTGCATTTGTTTTCTTGTTTGTAGTTATGAAAATTCGTAAGAAAAAGTCTAAACCGAACTAGTTTAACTAGTTCTTACTTTTTTTATTTTTACATCTGGAATTTCGTTTTAATTTTCATATGAATTTTGTCTTTTTTAGTGGTTAAAGGAGAATGTTAATTGAAGGTAAATTTGAACTAAAGGGAAAATGCTTTTATTTCTAGCACCTAATGTGAACAATTTGAAAAATAATCTCGTTTGTTCTAAACGAGAATAATAATCAAAAAATGGTTGATATTATGAAAAATAAAAAAAATAAACTATTTATAGGTTTAAGTGTTCTAATTATTGGTTTTTTAATAAGTACTTCTTCTCTTAATGTAATTAGCACACAAGCTCTAGTAGATGAAAACCATAATCATTACACCATAGATTCTTTTGTTCAATCTACTTTGAAATGGAATGCAACAGAGGTTGTTTCTACAGAAAGTACAGGTATTTCTGGTGCTCCTTCTCTTAGTGTTTCCCCTACTGGTACTGTCCATCTTGCATGGGAAGATTATACTGCTTATGCTGGTAGTGGAACAGATTGGGATATTTTCTATAAACGCTGGGATGCTACTACTTCTTTATGGACTACTACAGAAGTTGTTTCCACAGAGAGTACAGGTGAATCTGGTGATCCTTCTCTTGCAGTCGATTCTGCAGAGAATATTCATATAGCTTGGGAAGATGAAACTGATTATGCTGGAGCTGGAACAGATTATGATATTTTCTATAAACGCTGGGATGCTTCTACTTCTTTATGGATCACCACAGAAGTCGTTTCCACAGAAAGTACAGGTGATTCATACTTTCCTTCTCTTGCTGTTGATTCTGCAGGGAATATCCATATAGCTTGGTGGGATTATACTGATTATGCTGGGGCTGGTGGAACAGAATGGGATATTT
>JAGLXK010000632.1 GCA_023132955.1 Candidatus Heimdallarchaeota archaeon | reverse complement strand
ATTTTACCAAAACCACTTCCTTTTGCAGACTCTTTGATTTCTTCTTGAGTTTCCTTCTGTCCTTCACTTTTGAATTTCATCCCAAATAGCATAATTCCTGCAATAATCCCGAAAATCCAGCCAATCACTTGATACCAGCTATACATCGAAATGTCAAGAGAGGAATTTAAAGATCTAAGCAAAATGGATAATGCGACAGCAATTGCAAGTGATAGACCAAGAGTTGTACTCGTTCTTTTCTCTTCATTTTTCATCCTTGTTAAATAAATTGGAAAGAAAACTAAGAAACATCCAACTGCTAAACCTGAAGTAACTAAAATTCCTTGTCTTTTTAGTAATGGATCTAGTAATCTAGATAAAATCATTAATTCTCCAAGTATAACTAATGTCTTATCTGGCAGCCTTTTACGGAAGAATAAAAGCACAACAGGAGTAATAAGAAACACCAATCCCAGAATGTTCTCATCAGGTTCTAGGTTTAAGAGAGCAAAACCATAAATTGTTTCAACCAAATCAGAGAGCGCTTGAAAGAAGAATAAGAACAAGATTGCAAACATAATTAACTCTGAATAGAATTTCTTGATATTATCTCTAATACTTGTCATAAAGATTTATTTTTTTTAGCTTGTTTAAAAAACTAATTCTGGGTTTTCAAAAGAATAAAGGGAGAGGAAGATTTATCTTAATCATATAAAACTACTACAAATCTCCATATGTTAATTTGATAAACCTAATTAATAAAGGAAAAAGTAAAAGAAAATCTTTCTAAATTTGCAAAGAAAACAATTTCTTGGATGTTTCTACCTTCTCGATTTTGAACTTGAATATTTCCTTTTGTTTTAATTCTTTGAAACCATTTTCAACTTTAACTATTTCCATTCTTCTGGAAATGGTAGGAGATTCTTTTTCTAGCTCTTCAAGTTCAATCTTTTGCCTGATCATCTGTTCCTTAGAATTAGTTATTTTCAATGCTAATCTATTTAATCCCTTTCTTTCAGCAATGTCAAGTGCTTGTGAAAGTAATTCTCGGGCTTTATCAATATCTAAATTTAACAAAGATAACTGAGATTTAAACCATAAGCTTTCAACAATTATTAATGGAAAATTGTTCTCAGTTCCTATCTCAATTAATTTGCTGATATTCTTTTGCAATTTAGTTAGATATCTCTTATTAGAAGTTTCTTTTAATTCAGTTAATAGTAGTTCACTTAATTGTAAAAGAACTTCCTTTGTATGATAGGGACCTATATCTTCTTGAAGAAGCTGATCAAACAATACTTCTGCTCTATCTCTATCTCGAGATTCGCTGCTTCTCTTTAATATTATCCCTTCAGCAATGAGAATTAATAGTTTGACATTTTTGTGTTCAATCTCTTCAATTATTTCCTCAAGTTTTTTATAGTATTCCTTCGCTAAATCCATTTTATCATATTTTGTTGCAAGTACTATGAAATTGTAGCAAGTATCAGCTAGCATGCTTTTATTACCGATTTCTAAATAAATCTCTAGAGCTTTCTCAAGATATTCTAACGCTTTGTTGAATGCTCCTTTTCTACTATAAATCAAACTTATGAAACTTAGATTTTCAGCTATCCTAAATTTTTCTCCCATACGCTCATAAAAATCAAGGACTTGTTCTTCCAATTCTAACGCTTTGTCTATTTCACCTTTGTGAAAATATATCCCAGCAATATTTCCAAGAGTAACATAAGATCCATATATATCTTCGATTTTCTTTTGAATCTCATACAATTTCTCTAGATATTCTAACGCTTTGTCTATTTCACCTAACTGTCTATAATAAACAGCAATATTGCTCAGAATTCCTGGTTCGTCACCTCTCTTCCCGTTCTCAGTAAGAATATTATGAGCTTTCTGTGCGTATTCTAAAGCTTCTTTCCATTCGCCTGTCTCTCCGTAAAAAACACCTATTTGAGCATAGGATTGAGCTAGAAATCTTTCATTTCCAATTTTTTCTCTTACTTCTAAGGATTTCTTAGCGTATTCCAAAAGTGAACCATATTCTCCTTTTCCCCTGTAGTTCCACCCAATGTTTCCTAATAATCTACCTTTCCAATAGCCATTGCCTAATTCTTCTGCTACCTCTAATGCTTTATTATTAAATTCTATAGCTTTATCAAAGTTACCTTTTACATCATACCTCCATGCTAATATATAAAACAAGATCATCAGAATTTCTATATTTTCAGTATTTTTAGCTTCTTTTACTCCTTTTTCTAAAATTTCTATTGATTCTTGGATATTCCATTTATAATTTTCCACATACATTGATTTTCCAAGTCCAACAGTCGATTTTGATAATGACAAGTATGCTTTTTTTTCACTTAAAATCGAATAATCTTCCCCTTCTAATTTTAAGATGATTTCTTCAAGTCTGTTTCCTCCTTCCACAAATTCCTTATGTCTATCTAAATAAAATAAATTCAAGTTTTTCCAATAGAGAGAATCAAAGACAAGAACCATCTCCCCCAGTTTTTCACTTTCTACTAATGCTTCAGAGGATATTTTTAAGCCTTCTTCATGTTTTTCTCTATATCTTTCAAATGAACCTAAGTAATAGAGAATCTCACTCTTTAATATTTTAATTTGGATTTTCTCAACTATAGATTTTTCTTTCTTCTTCAGAATTTCTTCTATTCTCTCTAAAGCTTCGTAGTATTTACCACTAAGCTTTAATTCTTCTATTTCTTTAATTTCCTGCGACTTTGTTATAACCAAATATTCTCACCGAAGTCTAACATATAAACAATACAATTATCAATTAAAACTTTTTTATCGAAATGAATATAGTTAGTTTTTGCAGATAACCGATAGTTCTGGTCTTGGTACCAATCTTTTGTATTCACTTTTTGGATAGTCGCATTTCTTTTTTGACAAAAAGATTCCCTTGTAAAACTATCTGTTGACCTAGATTTTTTGAGGAATTAAGCTTTTATTTTATTAACAACTTCTGTTAAGATTGGACCTGCTTTAATTCCTAATTTTATATCAGCTACATCATCGAGAGGTGTGGAGTCTATATTGATAATAATCAATTTCGCTCCATTCTTTTGTGCCTTTCTAGGCAATCCTGCAGCAGGAAAAACAGATAAACTTGATCCTACAACCAACATTAGATCACATTTCTGAGCGTGTTTCTTTGATATAGCCAATTCTTTATCAGGCATAGAATCATTAAAGTTAATAACAGAAGAAATTATTCTACCACTGCACTTTGGACATACTGGTTGATTATCAAGTTGTTTCTCTGTTCTAAAACCTCTTCCATGAATTTCTCGAACCCAACCAATCTCTTCCCGCTTATATCTAGTATCACATTCTATACATTTCATAAACATATAGTTCCCGTGAAGTTCAGCTATCAATTCAGGTTTAATACCGGATTTAAGATGTAGATTATCTACATTCTGAGAAATTAAGAACTTGA
>JAGLXK010000631.1 GCA_023132955.1 Candidatus Heimdallarchaeota archaeon | reverse complement strand
GGAACAACATTAGCTATAGGAAGAGACTTGACTAACTGAGGGACACTCTGCATGTAATGATCAAAGAGTGTGAAAACGACTATCAGTCTAACTGCTGAAAAGAGTTTTCGGGAAGGTTTACCTATAATTGTAGCTAGTTGTTCAGCTAATATTTTGAGACTTTTCCATCGAGAATCTTGAGGGCTATTGATCCATGAAGTGAGAAAAGGGACAACAGTTGATTGTTCTTTTTTCAACAGTTTGAGTTTCTTCAGAAATGCTTTCTGATTCTTAGTAAGTTGTGGTATGAGCGAAAATTCATGATTGTAGTAAAACAGTGCATCATCTAGAGCTTGCAGGACTTCAGGTTGCGAACACGTTGGAAGAAGTGCGTTCAATTGTAGAAAATCGGAGGTATAGATAGTTTTATTTTTTTTTCTCCAATAGGAATCGGTTTGTAATCTAGTACTGGTGAGGAGGTTAATAATATATCTTCTTTTTAGTCGCCAAAAGTTTTCTAAACTGCTTTCGGTATAAGGTGAACGACCGAAAATCAGCCATTCTATCAGCTGCTGAGGATTCTTCAACATAAAATTAAAGAGCCCTTGTGCTTTCTTCTCCTTATCTATCTTGCCTTTGATAGCGATGTACAGCCAATGGAAGGCACTTTCCGCTATATTCGGGCTTTGGCCTACTTCTTTGCAGAGTTGGCGGGTGAAGAATCCTTCTTTGGGATTGGTTCTGTACATTTCCACAGCTTGTTTAATTACTTGAGGAGTGAGCAGCTGATCTTGCTGTTCTTCTAGTGTTCTAATCCTCTTGTTAATCTCTTCTCGTTGGGATTGGTCAGCGCATTTGAGCACTACTTGATAACTTCTCATTACTCCCTTTGAAGTGGTGGGAATGAGTGTTTGTAGTTTGGTTGCTGTTTGTGTGACCAATTTATCTCACTAAGTATATCCGCAAAATGCTATTTAAACTCGATAAAATCCTTTTTTTATGGCGGTGCTTTTCCTCTCCGTTGTCTGTGTAGCCTTCCTGCAAAAGAGGTGACCAGAGCGATCATGTCTTCTAAGAGTTTGTCTTCTTGAGTCGTGTGTTCTTGTTGATGGATAGAGAAGATTTGTGTTTCAAAATACGGTCTCCCTTCGAAGAAGTTAAATTTAAGGAATAGTAAGTGTAAAATGAGTATTATCTTTAAATACTCTAACCTCTTCGGAGTAATAGCAGTGGTGCATAATATGAGCAAAGAAACACAGGAAGAAACCACTAAGCCTGATTCAAAGGAAATTGGAGAACAATACGAAGAACATCTAATTGAGATAGAAGAACAAGAGAATTCAAAGAAGAAAAAAGTAGATGTTGAGCTTAAACTTAAGGATGTTCCAGGTTTAGGAAAAAAAACCCTGGAAATTTTAATAGAGAATGAAATCACAACTATTGAGGGATTAATGACAACAAGACTCATTGAATTACAAACAATGGGGATTCAAAGAGCAATTGCGAAGAAAATTAGGTTGGAAATAAGTTCTATAGTACCAAAGTATAGATTTTTCAAAGAAGAAATCGGTTTAGAAGATTTACCAGGGGTAGGGAAAACTACTGCAGATATGTTAAGAGAGAAGGGATTAAACGTTTATCTTCTTGAAACAACTCCTATAAGAGAATTAGAAGAGAAGTATGGGATTACAGAAAGCGCTGCAAAAAAATACAAGCAATCTCTTACTGAGGTACGTGGAGGAATTGAGTTTATTAACGCCTTTGAAATAATGGAAAAACAGAAGGGATCTCCAGCTTTTTCTTATGGAATTAAAGCATTAGATGCGTTAACCACTATTGAGGAATTAGATGTTGCTGGAGTAAGGCTTGGAGAGACTATAGAACTTTTTGGACCTTTCCGCTCTGGAAAATCACAATTATGTCACCAGCTTTGTGTAACTGTTCAACTTCCACCAGAATTAGGAGGAGTTGGAAAGAAAGCTGTATTTATAGATACTGAGGGAACATTTTCTCCTAGTAGAATTAAAGCAATTCATGGTAAATTACAAAATGATTTAGGTTGGGAGAAGAATTTTGAGGATGTTCTTAGGGACATAACTTACGCAAGAGCGTATAACTCAGATCATCAAATGACTCTAGCAGAAAGATTACTTGAATTGTTTTATAACCACAAAGATGAATATGGGCTTGTTGCTCTTGATTCTGCTACAGCTCATTTTAGAGCAGAATATGCGGGAAGAGGAACTCTTGCTGAGAGACAACAAACGATCAACCATCATTTAGGGATTCTTGGAAGGTTAGCAGACACCTATAATGTAGCTATTGCAATCACAAACCAGGTTCAGTCAAATCCCGCAGCCTTTTTTGGTGATCCAACTCAAGCGATTGGTGGAAATATCCTTGGTCACTGGGCTATAACTAGATTCTATTTAAGAAAATCCAAAGGCGAGAAGAGAATTATTAGAATTTATGACTCACCATATTTACCAGAATCAGAAGCTGTATTTGCAATAACACCAGAAGGTTGTGTTGACGTAGAGAGTTCAGACTAACCTTTAATTTATTTCATATGAGTGCCACAAGTTCCACAAAACTTCCATTTCATATTAACAACAGATTTGCAATAAGGACATCTTCCTTTGTATTCGAATGGGATGTGAGAAACATCTATGTTCATCGATTCGCCATATTTTGTTACAGGAGACACTCCCATCATTTCAGCAGGTTCAGGTTCTAAATTATCGATTAAGCTGGTTCTTAGAAATGAACTATTCTGATGTTCATCATATGGTAAAACTGTCTCTCCAATGGATGATTCTGAAAAAAGACTTTGAATATCCATATTATTAATATCCATCTGAACAGGATCAGTATAAAATCTGTTAGGGGGAGATTGTGATGGACTAGAAGTTAGATTAGGTGATTGTGAATCTAAATTAATGTCATATGATGTTAATAAAGAATTTGTTATTTCTTTTTTTGACAAGTTTAGTTTTTCAAAAATCTTACAGTGGGTAGATATCGGGCAGGATTGGCTCCTAAATTCAAGGTTTGGGGAAGGATCAATAAAAGTTCGTCCAATTAGTAAGGAACCATTTAAAGGATGGATTTTCAAACCTTGTTCAAGAAGAGCTCTAAGAACCTCTTTTGGATCATAAGACTCACCATTTATCTCTATGATGCCCTTAATATCACTTAGATTCATCATAACATGTACATATTTGGTTTAGTAAGTTAAAAAATAAGTATTATATCAATATGAACGGGGGTATTACTATTCAAATAGAAAGCCTATCCTTCTTGATATTTTAAGTGAATTGCTTTGGTTACTCTTGTTAACCAATCATCTAGTTTACCAATTAACTCAGAATGAACTTCAGGAAGAAGTACATCTGCTTCAGGCATTTTTGAAATTCTTTGAACCCAAGAGTTTAGCTCATATAACATTGGTGACATTCCGACATGAGTCTCGACCTCATCCCTTAAATCCCCTATCATCTTTGATATGTTCCCACAACTACTAGTGGGGCTAACCATTTGTGTTATATGTTTGAATTTCTTGGAAATAGCATTAAAAGCTGCATCAGCTTCAGCTGATACCCCTTCTCCAGCATCTTCTTCATCTATACCTGGAGAAGTATATTCTTCAGGAGCTGGTTCAGCTGGTACTGCAACTGAAGGAGTAGACTTTTTCTTGCCTTTGGCTTTGGACTTTGCAGGAGCTGCAACCGCAATAGATCCCAACCCATCAATCTTAGAGTTTAGGTTTGTGATCATCTCCTTAATTCCAGGAATCTCACCAAGTTTAAGGCCTACCTCAGTAACTTGATTTTCAACATTAGAAAAACCTGTCATCTTTGTTTCTAATTGTGTTATTTGAGTAGATAGTTTAGAAATCGCATCATTTACATTTTGAACAAGAGTTGAAAGCTTATTGATTGAGTTAATTAGTTGAACTAACATTTCCTCTGGGTTACTCATACATATTCACATATAGTAATAGTTGTCAAATTAAAAAAATTTTTGGCTTAGGCGTAATCAAAAACTAACTTCCTTTTATCCGCTAAATCAAATTTCGTTTAGGAGAGACATAATCTTAATATATCTAGCAAACTTTTCATAGATGAAGGCTAATGAGCGAAAGAGACATCGTGGAATTACTAGTTAGATGGCGTTCTGTGGCAATGATGTTAGAAAGAAAAGAATTTGAGAAAATCGCAGGAGATCAAAAAGGATTAATTGCAGCCATACTCATGATACTTCTAGAGATGCAGAACAAGGGTTCAGGAGGATACTAATTACAACCATCCTTAAAAAAACATACTGGATATGAATCAATGTTAGCAGAAGAAGAATTTTGGCCTAGAATAGCAATCGAAGCCAATGAATTAAAAAAAGAATTGCCAACATTCAAACCAATAGACGGAAATACACTTCAATGGAGGGGTTTTATTTTTGGAGCAGGTTTATATGAAAATGGCGTTTTTGTGCTTGACATTGATATTCCTAGAGAATATCCATTTAAACCTCCAAAGGTAAAAATGTTAACAAAGGTTTTTCATGCTAATGTATTTGATACAAGAATATGTGTAGGCGTTCTAGGAGCAGATTGGACCCCTGCGAACAATCTAGTTGATGTTATAGAATCAATTCGTTTCATTTTAAGTAATCCAAATCCTGATGATCCTTTAAATTCAACAGCTGCCAATCTGATGAAAAGAGACCCTAAAGAATATGCTAGAAAAGTTCGAGAATATGTAGAAAAATATGCTACATTTGATCAGATAGGTAAGTACAATTTATAGCAAACCTTCTTTTTTTACAGTATAACTGAATCTATCATCATAAGGAATTTTTATTTAGAGTTAAGAAAATAATATGTCAATGTCACAGGGTTACGTACAGGAAATATTCTCAAGTTTCCAAGGTGAAGGAGCAGCAGTTGAGGGAAGTTGTTATGGATTAAGGCAGATTTTCATCAGATTCTCAGGATGTCCTCTTGCTTTAGGTGTTCATGGAACAAAAGGTTGTATCTGGTGTGATTCTCCGAAATCTTGGAGTACAACTCCATCAAAATGTCTTGTGGAAACACAAGCAGGAACTCAATCCTTTGAAGAAGTAGCTAACCCTTTGACACCTGAAGATATTTTAGATTTTGTGATGAAGCTTTCTACTAAGGATTTACACTCTGTAAGTTTGACAGGGGGAGAGCCCTTGTATCAGGAATCATTTTTTGAAGATATTACTAGCCTTCTCAAAGAAGCAGGATATAAAACATATTTAGAAACAGCATACACAGATAATTTTGTGTTTCTAGAAAAATTATCAGAAAAAATTGATTTTGCATGTGTAGATATAAAGGATAAAACAGCGAATGCTGCTTTAGAATGGGAAAATCTTGTAAATCAGGAAGTAGAAATGAGTAAGATACTAAAAAATGCAGGAACTAAAGTATTTGCAAAAACTGTAATAACCAAAGCCTCAAAAAAAGAAGATTTTGAGATTATTGCAAAGAAGTGTGGATCCATAGATCTTCCCATTGTTATCCAATTTGTTACTCCAATAGCTAATTCTAAGGTTGAACAGCCAACATGGGATCAAGTGAATGATTTCTCTCAAATTGCTGGGAAATTTCTTTCACCTGAAAAAATAGGGATTTCAATACAAATGCACAAAGCCATAGAAATCTTGTAGGGTATAAAGATGAAACTAAATAGCAAAAAACTATCAGATGTTCAAGCGGATGAATCAAAGATTCAGATAGGTATTAGGAGAGTAGGTGTAAGTGATATTCCAAAAATTATTCGTAGGAAACGTTTTGGTGAATATAATGAATTATCAGCAAAAATAGATGTTTATGTCGATTTATTACCTTCAAAAAGAGGAATTCACATGTCCCGAAATCTAGAAGCAATTAATGAAGTTATATCTACACTTACGGGAGAAGTTATTTCTGATTGTGAAGAATTATGTGCTCAGATTGCAGAAAAAGTTCTTTCTATTCAACCAGGAGCAACTAATGCCGAAGTAATATTAATTGCAAATTATGAAATGGAAACTTATTCAGAAGCCATCGGAAGGAAGAAATCCAGTGTTCACAAATTAAGAGCTGGAGCTATTGCGCATAAAAATGGAGAAAATATTACGATTACTAAAATAATTGGTGCAGAGGTTGAAGGGACAACAGTCTGCCCCTGTTCTCAAGAACTATCCAAGGATTTTACAAAGGAAAAACTCATAGAGAAGGGGTTCACAGAGGAACAAGTAGATTACGTACTTGAAACTATTCCTTTAGCTTCGCATAATCAAAGATCAAAATCAATTTTAGTACTTGAGCAACCAAGAGATGCAGAAAGAATAGAACTTGAAGATATAATTGGGATACTTGAAACATCGATGAGCTCTCCTACTCATGAAGTGCTAAAACGAAAAGATGAACAAGCTGTTGTTCTCTATGCACATCAACATCCAGCCTTTGTAGAGGATGTTGTAAGATCGATTTTACAGAAAGTTTCCAAAAAATACTTTAATCAGCCCCCAGAAACAATAATTTGTGTCAAACAAATTAACTATGAAAGCATTCATCAACACAATGCAGTTGCAGAAGTTAAAATATCTCTAAAGAAATTGATGGAACAACTTAATGGATTGGAAAGAAATGAAAACAATCAATAAACCGCCATATCATATCATTGTAGAAGATTTCGCTAATCAAATTATTTACGATGGATCTCAACTTTCAAGTCATTTCACTGCTGAAAAATATGGTATAATAGGTGATAGTATTCTTGTTTTCAGAGGGGGAATGAAGCTTTCTCCAAAGGAAATGGTTGATATTAAAGATATTCTCAGAGAATCGCACTTGAGTAATATTTTAATTAGCTCTGAAGATTCCCTGCATTTCATAATTGAGGAATTTGACATACAACCACCAAATATGGAACTAGAATATTACAGACTCCGAATATTAGCTCAAACAGTCATCGATATTTTGAAGGGAAAAAATATAGAAATTGAAAGAAAAGGAACAGATATTTTCGTTGATGGAAAAAAACTAAACGTGGGAATCGCTACAGTAGGAATTTCAAGTAGTAAAATCCACTTTGGAATAAATATCCTTAGCACAGGAGTTCCAGAACATGTTCAAGCTATTGGTTTAGCAGACCTCGGAGTAAAAACAGAAGAAATACAAAGCTTGGCAATTCAAATAGCTGAGAAATATGTAAGTGAAATATCCAGAATTAAAGAGGATGTTGCAAAAACTAGAACAATATAGGTGATAAATTGAAATTAAAAATCTCTGGTGACAAATTAACTTTCGCTTCAGCACATATGTTAACAAGACATGATAAATGTGCGCGCCTCCATGGTCATAATTATGATATTGAAGTTGAAGTTGAAGGAAAAATAGATGAAAATAATATGTTAATTGATTTTGGGATCTTCAAAACAGCTGTTGGAAAGATAGTAAAAAAATTTGATCACAGAATTCTTATTCCCAATTTAAACGAGGACCTAAACATAACAACCACAGACAAACAAGTCACAGTTGACACATGTGAAGGAAGATATTATCGCTTCCCAAGAGAGGATGTAATTTTGCTCCCTTTAGAAGCAACCACTGTAGAGCTATTGGCTAAATATTTTCACAGCCTAATAAAAAAACAATATCCTCAATTCAAAATAACTATTACAATGGCAGAGACACCTACAAGTGTTGTGACATATACAGAATGAGATGTTTAAAGAGAAAATAATACGTGAATAATACGAAAATATCAGTAGATAACAGGTGAAAAATATGCGAAAAGCGATTGTTTTGTTTTCAGGGGGAATGGATTCCACCGCATGTTTATATTGGACAATGCAGAAATATGATGAAATAACTCTGCTAAGTTTTCTTTATGGTAGTAAAGAAGATCAATCTATTATCAAGGCCAACAAAAAGTTTTCCTCCTTGCTTTCTGTTGAAACTAAGATTATCAATTTGCCTTTTCTAGAAGAATTTTCGCAAGAAGCTGGTTCTAGTCTTACAAAATCTGAAAAGAAACCTCCAGAAATTAGCTCCTTTGAACAATTAGATAGGGAAGATTTAGCCTTACAGACTGCTAAAGAAGTTTGGATCCCAGGTAGAAACATTCTCTTTCTTTCAATAGCAGCTTCTTTAGCTGATAGTTCAAAAATACCAACAGATATAATCTTTGGAGCTAATAAGGAAGAAGGAACCACATTTCCAGATAATACCTTGGATTTTGTTGATAGGATGAATAAATCAATTGAATTAGGGTGTTTAAATCAAGTTACAATTCAAGCTCCATTTCATGATTCAGATAAGAAGGATATAGTTGTATTTCTTACTGAAAACAAAGCCAAAATAGCTTTTTCATCATCTTGCTACCAAATAGAGGAATGGACAAATGAAGAGAAACCAGTACATTGTGGCACCTGTGAATCATGCCAAAGAAGAAAAAGAGCTTTTCATCAAGCAGGTATTGATGATCCAACAGTATACAAATAACTTTGGAAAAAATGTTTTTATGTGTGAACATACTTAGTGTTGACACTGGGGTGTTATCATGGGCCTTCGGGTTTTTTCAGTTAAAAGAGATGGTAGCTATAGTGAAGTACCTGCAAGAAAAGAGAGTTTTTTTGAAGATAATGGAGCATATTTGATTATAGACAGAGTAGAAAGAAGAATCTATGTTTATAGAAAAGATGGGATTCCTTCCTCGTTAGCTTATTGGGCAGGAAGAGCGGCAACGAATCTTAATACAAGAAAAGGATCAAAATACAAAGTCATCAACATAGAACAAGAAGAAAGAGATAGAATATTACCTGAATTGATAGAAAAACTAGAAGAAGCTGCTTATTCAGAACCCTTTACAACCACAAAGACAGATTTAGGAGGAAGTGCTTATGTTTATGGTGAAAAAATAGTTCCAGCTACTCAAACCATTAGCAAAACAACGAGTGAAATCAAGTATGAAAAGGGATTACCAGAAACAAAACCAAAACAAGAATCTAATCAAATGATGCGAGGTTCAGAAACATATGACTTTGAGGAAGTAGCTAAAACCCTAGCATCCAAAATTCTGTTTGATTCAAATATCGAACACATGAAAAAAGTTGAAAAACCACCACGAAATAAGCTTAGAAAAGAATTAATTAAAAAAATCGATGGTTTATTAGATAAGATGTACTAGAAATCTGAAATCTCTTTAAATTACTTCCTTTTTCTAATTTTCGCAATAAAGAAGCCTTCAGTTTCATGCAAATGGGGATATAGTTCTTGTACTTCTCCATATGGTGTAGTTCTTAAAGTTCCAATGATAGGTAGAGGTGTTTCTAAATAAAAATCTTCATTTTCCTGTAGAAAGGAGGAAATTATGGTGTGATTCTCATCATGAAACAATGAACAAGTGGAATATACTATTGCACCATCAGGTTTAACTAAGTGTGCGGCTTCTTTTAGCAAATCAGTTTGCAAGTCAACATACCAACGTAAGTCTCTTTGCTTCATTTTCCATTTGTTTTCTGGTCGTGAGGAATATGTCCCTGAACTAGAACATGGGGGATCAAGTAATATTTTATCAAAAGTATCAGTAGTTATTTTACTGAATTGCTTAGCATCACCTTGAATAATTTCTATTGGTTGAACACCAAGCATCTTCATTCTGTTTCTCAAAATTTTGATGCGCTCATCATTTATATCTACGGCAGTAATCCTTGATTTATTATCTAACAAAGCTGCAATGTGCGAAGTTTTACTTCCTGGAGAGGCACACATATCAAGAATGAGTTCATTTGATTTAGGATTCAGAACAAGTGAAACCAAAGCTGAAGCTTTTTGTTGAATCACAACCTTACCATTTTGAAACTCTCCTGTGCGAGGGATTGGAATGGGGGTTTTTTCAATTCTTAGCAGATTTGGAATTTCATTATCTCTTGTAAAAGCAATTTCTTGTTCTTCAAATCCAAGAGTTATTTCCTCCATGTTTGATTTTAAATCATTAACCCGAACGTACATAGGAATAGTTGTCAGAAAAGTTGAAAGGATTTTTTCTGCAAAATCCTCTCCCCATTGTCTGATAAACTTCCTTATTATCCATGTGGGAGTAAAATATCTCAGAGCTGCTTTGGATGCAAAATCATGCCTATTTTCATAAAGAGCCTTCTCTTGCAAATTGTTTATAGAATGAAGAATATCCTCTAGTTCTAAATCGTTAATCTTCTTATAATGGGATTTGAGTAAATCAATTACATGATTTATAGGTTCTTTTTCTACTTTGAGAAGTTGAGTAGCCAATCTGAGGAGAGCTCTCATTCTGAAACTAATTTTTCTCAAAGAGAAGTAGGAGGAGCTTGTTTTGATATACAAATCAATCAGATTTAGCTTTCTATATATTTCAAAAACATGATAATATATCACGGATTCATCATAACTTGTTAAATCATTATCTTGAATGTGATATCTGAGAATAGTTCTTATTGAACGACCTTCATCTACTTGCTCAAGTGAAGTTAGAATTAACGGAATTAATGTATCCATGTTCTCCCCCTAATTTTATGATGGTTTCTTATACTACTTAAGTTTATCATCATTTTTGCAAATCTTGATATCCTATCCACTCTTTTGCTGTAAAAGGATGGAAAAGAACTTTTTCATTTGTTTCAAGTTGGAGTACTTGAGCAAACTTACGTAAAGCTATATTAGAATAATCAATAAACGGAATAAACAGAAAGTTCATTCTGTTCTTTTGATATATTGGAATGGAACTTGAATCCAAATTGAAACTTATAATAGTATTAATTCCTGCATCTTTCAAATCTTGAAAATCTGAACTTGAGAATTTTTCATTTTCTAATACAAATGATAATTTATCCTCTGGTCTTCCGAATGTATGAGCAATCCATTTTTTGTTTAAATGACTCAAAGATGCAAGAAAATCTTGAAAACTCATTTCAGGTAAATTCCACAATATTAATTTCTTGTCAGTTTCTGTAACAAGGCTTGAATCCTCCATTTTACTTAATCCTAGAGTTTGAAGGAAGTAGGGAAAGCTCCCTTTTATTGAATGAAGCCATTTGTGGGGTAATCTAATTGTTTTGATGTTATTTGTAATTAAAGATCTTAATAATTCAAAGTCTATTTCTGAAAGAGGAAATTTATTCTCTATGATGGATAGAGGCAATAAAGTTACAGCAACATTTGCTTTGTTATCATTCATAAAATGTACGAGCTTCAGATTCATCAAAGGTGAAACAGCGATGCATTTCACATTAGTAGCTTTTAATTTATGTGGGGAAAAAGTACCAAATTCAATACCAAAGTCTTTTGAATGTTTTGTTTCCCTATCACAGATATTGGCTACTGATTCGAGAATTTCATCTAATGATTTTGTCATTCTAAATCAATGAAATATTAACTGCTTAAAAAACACTTTGGGGACTTAGTTGAAACTGAAAAATAATAAAAACTCAGATTAATTTAGCTGTTATTTAATTGCCAACCAAAATTTACTTCAAAAAACAATGTTTTTCTATTACTTCATCAATATCATTGAATTTTCCACCATTCCTAATGGATATTCAAAACTTCAGGATAAAAGTATGCTAATAGAAACTATGATAAGCTTTGTCAATCATTAGAAACTTTCTTGACAATGGGTTTTTATCCAACTTTGAACAATATTTCATTATGACTGGTGCAATCATCCTTGCAAATATAGCTGCCGATATTCCTTCAAATTTAATAGAAAAATACAACATTTTTACAATACAAGTACCCGTAGAGTTTCCAGACACTAATGAAGAACTAATATATCCAAGTGAAATCACTTATGATGAATTTTTGAAAAGAATCCATACCAGTAAAAAGGTTCCAAAACCCATTCAACCAAGCATAAATTATTTTGTAAACACTTTCAAACACTTGGAAGAGGAAGGATATGAGATTATCTTCATAATTAATATGACATCAAGGGGGACTGGAATCGTTAATACAGTTAGAGCAAGCATCATCCAATATCAAAAACAAGGAGGGAAGAGCAAATTCCATCAGTATGACTCTAAAGAAGGATCTTTTGGGGTAGGAATCTTGGTTATTAAAGCAGCAGAATTTCTTAAAGAAGGTAAGAATTTCAAGGCGATAACTTCTCTTCTGAATGATTTCAAGAGTAACGAACTAAAAACAACATTTACATTTGAGAGCTTAAAATACTTACAAAGAAGTGGTAGAATAGGACTTGTCAAATTCGTTATGGGGTCTCTTCTGAGTATTTATCCTTGTTTGGAAGGAACACAAGATGGTGTGATTAATTCTTTTAATCAAGCAAAGTCATATGAAGAAGCAGTAGAAGCTATTGTAACTCAAGCATATATCTCGATGAAAAACTTCGAGAATTTGGGATGTTATATCGTTTCTGGGAATGCAGAAGAAGGATCAACTCTTGCAAAACAGATTCTTACCACTCGATTTCCTGAAGTAAATTTCTATGGAGTTATTCCAATGAGTGGCATCACATATTGTTTTACAGGACCAGGTTCTGTGATTGTAGTTATGTTTAAGGACTTTGAGCATTGATTCAGAATTAACTGATTGAAACAATACTCCACATTTTTATCCTTTTATTTTGGCAATTATATTCTTTTGAGTTTCTTCTGATATTTTTCGCTCAGACAATCCTCTTCTTATTAGACTCAAGTTACATTTTTTATCTCGTAAATGCTTTATGAGTTGGTCTACTCTTTCTTCCCGTTTTCTATACACTTCCGAAATTAATCTTAACTCTAGTCTAATCACTGGAATCTCATAATTTTCTATTTTTATTGTCTCATAATGTTTCCATGGTCCTTTTCCAAAACATTCCATCCCATCTGTTTCAGCTTCGTACTCCACAGTGCTAAGTTCTACAGTTATTTCTCCTATCTCATAAATAGCTAAATATTGTCCTCCCACTTCTTCATTACCAAGAAATTCTGGCTTCTTAAGACAATTAAATTTAGACAAGATTTGATGTACTTCATCTATTCCTTCTCTTTCTTTAAACAAAATATCTACGTCATTTGTGGAGATTTCTACATTTTGCAATAAAGCTGCAGCTGTACCAACAATTCGATATTCATGTTTTCCAATTACTTCTCCTATTTCATCAAAAATTGTGATTAGTACTTCTTCTAGCTGTTCTCTACTTTGAATAGGTTTCTTGTTTTTTGAAATTTCCTTAATAATATCTGCCATTTCAGTAACCTAAACCATCTTTAAGAAGGGAAAGATATTTTCCTATAAAAAATCAACTACAACAAATAGGAAACAAGAGTAAATTAATAGTATATGTAAAATAAATAAGAAAAAAGAGTAAAACTGGAGAATTTTTGCATTATACGGCTTCTATATTGCTTTTCAAATATCACATTTTCAAATCTTTCTTATACTTCTCATCAAGTTTCGTATCATATTGAATTTTCAAGATTTTCTGTACTAAAAGTTCTAAATCCTTATGATATTTTTCTTCTTTCATTGCTAAAGCTTTCAAAAAGAGTAGTTTCTCCAGTGAAACGATCAAATATTCTTCCATCTCTATTGCTTTCTCGGATAAAAAATCATAATTGAATAGACATATACATTTCCAAAGCTCGAATTCATGAACTATAACTCCAAGATCACCAAATAAATCTCTATGATACTCTGGTTCTGAGTAGATCTCTTTTAATCCTTCATAGTCTTCAAGAGCTAAAACAAAATCAACATCATTACCAACTTTACGAAGTTCATAATACTCCATAGCTTTTCCTCCAATAAGTAATGGTTTGCAATGGAATTTGTAATTGAGTTTAGAAAGATCGATTTCAAGATTCATTAAGAAATGGTTTATTATTTCAATATATAAGAATAAGCACAAAAGTATAAGAAAAATAAAAATGAAAAAAGGATAAAATTACATTATACGGCTTCTTCTTTTTTTCACAAAAAATCTTATTAGCCAAGCTATAATGCCTACAGATACACAGACAAGACCCAAACTGAGTTTAAGTACATTATAGTCTACAGTTGTATCAATAAGCACAAAAATACCTCCAGCAACCAACCCCCCCATAATAAAATCACCAAATATTGCAGTTACAAGCTCTTTTACTAGTGGATCAGCTTCTTTTAAAGCCCTTTCATATACTTTGTTTGTAGTATCAACAAGATCTTGAGATGTTATCAACCCCCCCCTTTACTTTCCTTACAATTTCTTTGGCTTCCATTGATCCTAGAAGTAAAGAGAAATATTCCTCTAGAGGTTCTTTTCGAGCTACTGAGAGCTTCTTAGGGTCATACAAATTAATGAATTCCCAAATATCCGCTTGAGAGAATTGCCAAAGAGAAATATCTGTATCTCGATTGTATATGTTATGACGCATTAGTTTTCTATCTATTCCTAAAAGAACTACAACCCATTTATCTATGCCAGAATCCCCAATCATTATTCTCCTTTTCACTAAAGCCCTGATACCTATGTCCCACTCGAATTGAATTATTCTAGTGGAAGGAGACCCTTTCAGAAATCGCAGATCAAAACCATATTTTAAACCATCGCTTCCTTTTGCAACCACATCCAGTCTTTCTACTCCACCATTAAGTTCAAAAATTACTTCTTCCTCAACTGATTGCCATGTTTTTGTTTCGTGTCTTATTAAATCAACAAAATCCTTTTTCAGCTGTAAAATTCTTCTCTTGTCAAGCTCACGCATCCTCATTACCAATTTCTAACAATAAATAGAAGATTAAAAAAATTTATGCATAGTATGTGAAAAAAACTCAAATAGATATGCAATAATTACATTTGAAGAAGTTGGGAGTTAATATGTTAGACAAGTATTACCACGTTGTTCTGTATAACTTGCAAAAATTTACAGTACCATTTTTTGTGAAAACACAGTTAGAGAACGTTTACAATCCTCACTACAGTAGACTAGAGAGAACTCAAGAAGCGAAATCGGAGTTGTTGAAAGAGAAGAAAAGAAGTATAACTAAGATAAACTATCTTGAAGACAAAATAAACAAAAAGAATCTATTACAGGCTAGAGATTCAAACGATGATTTTGCAGATATTGCCACTAGAGCTAGTATTTACTTCCAACAGGGCTATGAAATGTTTAAAACATCTCTGACCATGAATGAAAATTCTAGTCCTTTAGTAGAGTATTATGCTTTGTTACAATGTGTAAAAGGTGCATTAATGCTTCATTATAATGTAAAAAATGAGGTTTTCTTCTTTACTCATCATGGCTTAAATATTGAGAAAAAATATCAGAATAAACCTCCTTATATATCTGCTGAGGTATCTAATAGAGGGGTTTTTTATGGACTAATAGTAATCTTCTGTAATATAGAATTGAAAGGATATCCTAGGATAGATGATTACTTACCAGGAAAATATAAGCCAGTTCTTAGTGAGGTTATCGAAGGATTTAGGTACTTGGAGACGTTTACTGGATCATGGATGCTATCTAATTTGGTACGCTACAAACCTGATTTATGGCAGAAGATTATAGTAGGGAAGGAAGACGATATTATTAATGAAATTCGTGAATTTAGAGGAAACCACATTCCACAACTTGTTCATGAGCTTCTGAAAAAATTTGGATATAAAAATACTCTTCCCTATAAGTGGGGCTCAGATATTTAGTAATTTATACTAGTGATTTTTGAGTTTTAAAATCTAGACCTCGTCTAAGAAAAATTATCTTTCTAATTACTTCTCCTATTTCATCTTCACTAGATTTAGTTTTCCTTTCCTCAAGCTCAGTAATGATTTCCTCACTAGACTTAGCAATTATGCTTTCTTTTTCTTCAAACATTCCTGCAGTTTTACCGTAGAGGCACCAGAACTCCACCTTCTCAGCCACT
>JAGLXK010000630.1 GCA_023132955.1 Candidatus Heimdallarchaeota archaeon | reverse complement strand
AACGAAAAAACAATAAATGAAAGAGATTGTTAAGTTCTCTTTCTCTCTTTGGATTTGTTGCGCTTAATAATCGCTATTGATACTATGGTACTTAATCCTATAAGATAAATAATTGCTGACCCTGAAACCAACCTTAATCATAAACTTTACTCCATTATTAGAATACAACAAAAAAAAGAGAATAGAAATAGAAGATTATTTTTTCTTTCTTTTACCTAAAACTATTGGTATAGCAATTAAAGCGGTACTCAATACTACGATAAACGATACTGATGTTTTTAGAGGTCTAATACCTGTTACGTCTGTTGCGTTGAAGTAATAATTTGTATCAGCTATTGAATCATATTCAATCCAATTTAGAACCATTCCTGTTTGTTTTTCATAGAAGTAAGTAGATTCCCCTATTGTATATGGATCAACTGATCCTAAGATATCTACATATATAACTACTTCATCATGATGTACTTCTATAACTTCATAATATTCTTTCTCGTTTATATAATATTCAGTGAATCCTATTACTTCTCCTTGGTATGAGCCATAATCAATAAATTGACCTGTGGTTGCTTGAGGTGATATTGCATATTTAGTCAGGGGTGCTAATGCTTTTTCAAGCACATTCCCAAGAGCCCAACTCATCATCCACATGCCTATTTTTGAATAAACTAGAGAAAATGGGTCCATATCTTCATATACATAGGTTACTCCATTGACTGTGACTTTAAGAGATTCTGCTGTGATATTCAATGATTCTGAGATATCAAGGAAAACATCTATTGTGTCATCCCAAGTTTCAACGTAATGTCTCACAACAGGCATAAAATTAGTCCTATTGCTGTTTATGATAACTGCTGTGACTATTTCTCTTGAAACATTAACAATTGGGTCCAAATTTGTGTGAATAAGTTCTCTACTCATTTCAACTACGTCTAAATCATAAAATGAATCATGCCATATTTTTTCTACAGTAAACGTCATTGGTCCAAGAGCTGTATAATAGTGGTAATTGCCTACTACAGTTATCCCTTCATCAAGCTCAAGTAAATTTGGCGCTGTTTCACTTCTTACAGACAGTGATGTGAGTAAGAGTGCTGTTAATACCAATACTAATAATTTGTTCTGTATTCTCATTTGAAGCAAATACTGAGTTTCTCTTAACTGCATATAAACTCCTCTGATTCTCGTTGAAATAGTGAATAGAATATGTAAGAAAGTAGATTTAGCTTCTTTTTTGCTTTCTGAAATATCTAAAACTAATGAAGACCATAAGTACTAAAGCACTTTGTACAGCTAGATAAATAACCGATCCTCCACTAGAAAGAGGAAATTCTAGAACTACTGGATCATCAAGCGTTCTTATTGCAACACTATCTGATTTTATTCCTTCATTATTGGTCGTATCAACTGCAGAAATCTCATAAACATACAATGTATTCAAAGTTAACCCATTATCAGAATACGAAGGACCTGTAGTGTTTGCAATATTTATCCCATCTCTGAAGATTCTATAATGATCAAAATCACTATCTGTGTTTGAATTCCACGAGAGATTGATTTGAGTAGTACTTACAGCTTCGCCATTCACTCCTAAAACTTTTGCAGGGGCTGTTATATCTGTTCCATTCAGTAGAGCATATATGTCAAGTAAGAAATCTACACAATGGTGATCTGATCCTGTATCCGCTGCTGCCGTATCTCCTTCTGTTGAGTTAACAAGATAATCTGAAAGATAATCATTTGCTATGATGAAATCGATTCTTGATTCATAAATAGGATTTTGATGACCATAGGTATATCCCGGGTTGGATGGATTTAATAATCTAAATATATCAGTAAAGATATGATTTTGAGATGAAAACTGCCCATATGTTGGATCTTCTGGTTTCAACATCATAGTTAATGGTCCATAACCAAGATCGCCTTCTGGAGCTAAAACTCCTGTGTCATCTGGGGAAAATGAATTCAAATCTCCCATATATAGTATCGGTACTTCTCCTAGATTATCCATATAGTTTATTATCC
>JAGLXK010000063.1 GCA_023132955.1 Candidatus Heimdallarchaeota archaeon | reverse complement strand
TTTGGAAGTATGGGAGTTAAGGCTGAACCAAGCGTGAAGATTTTGACCTGTTCGTCTTACGTAGAACCAGATAGGATAATTTATTTAGATCTTGGATTTGAATATGAAAATACTTACCAAAAAATTATCAAGGTTTGGTTGCATTATTATGTCAATAATTATACTTATGACAATTATAAGATATTTTATCCTGAAACAGATAGACCAGAGAGAATGAGTCTTACACTTTCAACTTTTGGTCTTAATCTTGTGTATGGAGATACCATTATGCTTAAAGTTGTGTGTGAATGGCATAACGGAGTATGGGGTAATCTTATAGCTGAACAGATAGTTGATGTTCGTGAAAAATCAACTGGATTAGGTACTATCTTGGGGATTGTTTTCGGAGGACTTGCTTTAATAACACTAATCACAATTCTTCTTGTCAGGAGAAAGATTAAGAAAAGTAAAAGAGAACTAAAAATATAAAACCAATATACTTTTTTTCTTTCTATAGTCTTTAAGCTGAGTGCTTTAGACGGAATAGAAAAATAGGTGTAAAACAGTGAAAAAACTACTAGCTATAGAACTGTATGAGCTGCAATTTGAAAAGGAATATCTTTTAGCTTTTGTAGATGATCGCAATAAAGAGCTTTTCACAAAAGAGATTCCAAAAAGCAACTTAGAAGAATTATTGACAACAATCAAAGAGCAGTTGCAACTATACTTTAAAGGGAGACTAATAGATCCAATATCGAAGTGATCCATCCTTCAAAATGATGAATAATAATTTATTCGTAACTAAATAGAAGTAAATCAAAAATTTTAATTATTAAACAAAAGGTAGTTTTTTATTCTTTTTTTACCATTTCTCGACCAAACCAAAAAATGATGTAATTAAATACTGAACTTAGTCATACATATTAGCAAGATATGAGCAAAAGAAAAAAATGAAAAAAGAAAACTACAAGATAGTAGCTATAGATCAAAAAACAGGAAAAAAATATTCAAAAGAAGAGATAGAGGATCTTCTAAATTCATTATGTGGTTCATTCTTTAAGATAAGTTTGCAGGCTAATAATTCTATTTCTGATTGTTTCAATAATAAACTCTGATCTATTACGATAGCCCAATTTAATTTTTTTAATAAACTCATCTACTTCATCAACTAGTTCAGTTGGTACTCTGATTGTGGTATATTCTTTCCTCATATCAGCTTATAAACGACACTACCTTTTATTTTTTATTGTATTTCGAAAACATCACACGTTAATAACCCATTGCACAATATTTATAAACATTAAGTCACAAGTTAGTAATAGGTATATAAAAATGTCAAAACAAGAATATGTAACTTTTCGTATTCCGAAGTCTTTGATAGATTCAGTTGAAGAGCTGATCAAAGAATCTGAACTAGGCTATAGAAACAGATCCGAATTTGTTATAGAATCTGTTCGACTAAGACTCAGAGAACTTAAAACACAGAAAGAGGAGGCTGTCGCTTCTGTCTAATCACGAAGGTAAGATTACTGTTACTTTCAAACTTGATTTTGACGAAACAGATGAAATCAAGGAAGGTACTTCTTTCAGATCCTCTGCTAAATTTACTACTTTAGAACAATTAGGAGAAAAAACTGAAATAACTTGCATCAATCTAAGGAAGAAACTCAAAGAGAACT
>JAGLXK010000629.1 GCA_023132955.1 Candidatus Heimdallarchaeota archaeon | reverse complement strand
CTTATTTTTGATGTTTTAAAATCATTGTCTTGAGTTCATAAAAAAAGATAAATAAGGAAAACTTCAAAAATGGATTAGAAACGATTGACTTGACTGAAATGAAACGAAACTTCATATTCCCAGAAAGTCACTTGTACTATTCAACATTTGTGTGGGTAGAAGATAGAGGTAGAGGCGTCTATAGAATAGGATTAACCGATTATGGTCAATATGTACTTGATGATATCATATCCATTAGTTTACCTGAAAAAGGAATATTTGTTGAAAAAGACGAAGAAATCATCTCGATAGATTCTATTGAAGATACATTTAGTATTCACTCACCAATCAGTGGAACAATCGATGAAATAAATATGGAAATAAGGCAAGATCCAGAAATATTGAATGAAAGCCCCTATGAAAATGGCTGGATATTGGAATTAGAGATTGGAGCTGAAGATGATTTAGATAGCCTTATGGATTATAATGATGTTCTTGATAGATTCCACGAAGAAACCGAAGATGAAGATTTCGATGAAGATGATGAAGACAAGGTCGACAATCTTGATGAAGATGAGGATTTCAACTATTAAGAAACCTCTAAAGGCATTTGAATCTCTATGTTTGACCTCGAAAGTTTTAAATAATTTTTAGTTTTTGTATTACAAAAACCTGAATGGGGCGTAGCGTGACTTGGAATTTCATTAATTCCCTCTGATCCTTCAATTATAACTAAGTTAGTAGTAACTATTTTTTTAAACTATGGCGTTAGGAAATGTGAACAATGAGTAATTCAGAGAAGAAAATATCTTTACCTTCTGAAGCCGTAAAGATTTATCAGATAATTGATGAAAATGGCAATATTTCAATTAGAGAATTAGAGAAACAAACAAAATTAGATCGTGGAAAATTGGAATATTACCTTGGTTTTCTAGTTACTAATGAATTAATTTCTCGTCTTGAAATTGTAAGTCATCAAATATCTCTTACAAATAATGGAAAAGAAGCTGCTGAAAATCAATTAGTAGAAAGACGAATTGCTAAGATTCTTAAAGAGAAAGTGAGCGTTTCTTTTGCTGACCTTTCAAAATTAGTGAATACAGAAAATAAAGAGATGAACGCTGGCGTTGGTCTTCTGAAGAAACAAGGCTTGATTAAGATAGACAAGGGTCAAATTATCATAATCGACAAGAAAAAAGAAGTTAACAGAGAGCTTCAGATAATCTTAGAACAACTCTTATCTGGTGAAACAGCAGACACAAGTGATTTCAACGAAATATTACTTCAAAGAAATTTAGCTTCTTTGGAAGAAGTTAAAGATATTCTTTTGGAAATACTAATTCCTTACAAGGAAGTATCTTCATCCATTCAAAAAATGAGCGAAGTAAGTAGATTAACTCCTGAAATGATTAGAGATGGTTCTTGGCGAGATACAAGACTAAGGGAATATAATCTAAAGGCTTCCCCCCCTACTTTCTATGGTGGGAGAAAACAACCTTATGCTGAGTTTCTCGATGAAGTTAAGCAAAAACTGTGTGCTCTGGGTTTTAAGGAGATGAGAGGTCCAATAGTTGAACTAGAGTTTTGGAACTTTGATGCTTTATTTCAAGCTCAAAATCATTCTGCAAGAGAGTGGTCTGATGTATATCAGGTATCAAACCCAAAACAAGGCAAATTGCCAAAAGCAGATTATGTAGAAAATGTGAAAAAAGCTCATGAAAATGGTTATGATACCGGAAGCAAGGGTTGGGGATATAAGTGGGACCCATTAAAAAGTGCTCACTTAGTCTTACGTGCTCATGGAACATCTGTTAGTGCAAGAACCTTAGTAGACTTAGAAGTTCCATCTAAATATTTCTCAATATCTCGTTGTTATAGGCCCGATACAGTAGATGCGACACATCTCTCTGAATTTACTCAAGTTGAAGGAATTGTCGTGGATCCGTCTATAACATTTAGAGATTTATTAGGGATTTTAAAGTCATTTGCAGTGGATATAGCTGAAAATGAGAATTTCAAATTTAAACCTGATTATTATCCCTTTACAGAACCTTCTGTTGAACTTGATGTTCTTGATCCAAACCTAGGGTGGATTGAATTCGGAGGAGCAGGGATTTTCAGACCAGAAGTAACAAAACCTTTTGGAATTGAAGCACCTGTTATAGCTTGGGGTTTAGGGATAGAAAGACTGTTTATGGTTAAAAATGGAATTACGGACATAAGGGAACTATTCAGTCATAAGTTTGACTGGTTGAGAACAGCTAAGATGTCGAGAGGTTAAACAGATGGTATCAATAAAAGCAAGTTACAAAAAAATGCAAGAAATGTTAGGTAAGCAATTATCAATTGAGCAACTAGAAGATTTACTCTCGTATGCTAAATCAGAAATTGATCAATACATCGAAGAAGAAGATATGCTTGTGATTGACATTAAAACCAGTAATCGACCTGATCTTTGGTCACCTGAAGGAATGATAAGAGAGATAAAAGGTATTCTTGAGGAAGAGAGTGGTATCCCAGAATATGAGGTGAAAGAAAGTGGTTATGTGGTGAAAGTAGATTCACAGTTAGCTTCTACAAGACCATACATAGCTTGTGCAATTGCAAAAAACATCTCCCTAAC
>JAGLXK010000628.1 GCA_023132955.1 Candidatus Heimdallarchaeota archaeon | reverse complement strand
ACTAGCAAAAATAATGTATTTGATTCCATAATCTATTGCTGCTTGAATAACATTCTTGGTTCCCTCGAAATTGACTTTATTGAAATCTTTTTTCTTAACATTTCTATGAACAGCAGCTGCAAGATGCCAAATAGTGTCAATTTCATTTTCTTTTAGAATATTAATAATGGATTGTTTATCTGTTAAGTCACCAGTTACATAATTAACATTTTGTAACGGATCTGGAGGAGTTTTTCTTACCATACCATATATGTTGGAATAACCTTTTGATTTAAGGTAGTGTAAAACACCTATTCCCGTACATCCAGATGCCCCTGTAACTAGTATGCCTACCATGACAATAGAGACAAAGCTAGCTCATAAAAAAATCTTCTCCTTGTTGAAAGAAGAGAAAGAAAGTAGAAGTTGAATTAACAACCTTGTCCTGAAAACGGTTTGAGTTCCCCTACATGACCACCAGGTGGCAAATTAGAGATTTGATATGTATCATATCCACCAGTAAGGTTAATCACATTGAAACCATTATGTATAAGAATTCTGTATGCAAGATAAGATGAAAATCCAACTTGACAATGCACACAAATTTGTTTATCCTTTGGAAGTTCAGCAAGTCTAGATCTTAACTGTCCTAGGGGTATATTAATTGAACCTTCAATATGTCCTTCCTCAAATTTTTCTGGTGGTCTTACATCTACTATGATCCCTCCATTTGATTTGAGTTCTTCAGTTTCATTCCATTGACACAACTTCACTTCACCTGAATGAACATTGGAAGCAACAAAACCAGCCATGTTAACACAATCTCTTGCGCAACTAAATGGAGGTGCATAACACAATTCAAGATCTTGTAAATCGTATACTGTTCCACCGAAGTAGATAACAGTGGATAATACATCTATCCTTTTTTCAGTTCCAGGTCCTCCTACAGCTTGAGCTCCTAAGATTTCACCATTTTTCTTATCAAAAATCAATTTCATTGCTATAGCTTGTGCTTCTGGATAATACCCAGCATGATTTTTGGGATGAACATAGATTTTTTCATACTCTATTTCCAAGGCATTCAGTTGTCTTTCAGTTAAACCTGTTTGTGCAGCTGTTTTACTAAATACTTGCAGTACTGCTGTACCTAATGCTCCTTTATACTTTGAATCTCTTCCAGCAATGTTATCAGCAGCAATTCTCCCCTGACGATTTGCAGGTCCAGCTAAAGGTACTGCAGTTTTTTTATGTGTTATAAGGTTGTTAATTTGAATTGCATCACCTACAGCATATATATCAGGATCAGATGTCCTCATATTATCATTAACAACTATGTATCCTCGTTCAGTAAGTTCTAGATCACAACCTTTAGCTAATTCAGTTTGGGGTCTTACTCCAATACAAAGGATAATCAAATCTGTTTCTAATTTCTTCCCACTTTGAGTAGCAACTATGTATTTCTTACTTCCTGAATTAGTTTTGCTAAAGGATTTAACACCATCTCCAAGAATAAGTTGAATACGGTTCAATACCATTTCGTTGTTTATGAATTGAGCCATATCTTTATCCATTGTAGGCATAACTTGATCAAGAAGTTCAACTAAAGATACTCTTATTCCTCTAAATGAAAGATTTTCTGCCATCTCTAAGCCAACATATCCTCCACCTATAACAACTGCTGTAGTTGGATTATTCTTTGTTATGAAATCCTCTATAGCCAAGGTATCTGGAATGTTTCTTAATGTAAATACAGGAACTTCGTTTATGCCCTTAAAATTAGGTCTTAAACATTCAGCTCCAGGAGATAAAACAAGATTATCATAATCAAGAGAGTATTCTTCTTCTGTTTCATGATTCTTAATCATAACCTGTTTTTTCTCTCTATTGATTGATAATACTTCAGAGTTGGTTCTAACATCAATATTAAATTTAGTTCTGAAATCACCAGGATTCATTACCTCCAGTGTTTCTCTTTCTTTGATCACTTTTCCCACATAATATGGTAATCCACAATTTGCGAAAGATACAAATGGTCCTTTTTCTAGCATAACTATTTCTGTAGTTTCTTCTAGTCTTCTTAGTCTTGCAGCAGTTGAAGCTCCTCCAGCTACCCCTCCTACAATAAGCACTTTTTTAGTCATAGATTCACCGATTTTTGTTCAAGAATTGTTTAGAACTCAAGAACTCTATCTTTAAAATATTGCTATTTGAGCATGTCTATACTAATATTGCTGATGCTATTTAAATAGAAGTGAACTTATAAAAATAACAAGAAGTCATAAGTAAAAACCGAACACAAATATTGGCTCTAGTTACTTCTTGTTATTGAATCAATTGTAGAGATAGAGGTCCAAGTTTCTTCAGTTCGTCTACAAACTCAGTTACAACTTCTGCAAATTTATGTCCTTCTGAAGCAGAGACAAACTCGAATCTAACCCTATTAGGATTAATTCCCATCTCTTCCAAAA
>JAGLXK010000627.1 GCA_023132955.1 Candidatus Heimdallarchaeota archaeon | reverse complement strand
ATGATTCTTTTCGTATTATTTTCGTAGTATACAACTATCTCAGGTTGAATCCAACTCTGCTCTTCAATCTCAGGAGTATCTATCTTAGGTTTCCACTTCCAATCTAAACCAGCTAACAAAACCTCTGCTATTTCTTTACACAACTCCTCCCATTTATAAGCTGTAGTAGAAGTATACCAGCAAGCATTAGCTTTTTTGTGGTTATATAGATTGCTTGGGTCGGCAAAACCCCTCTTACAGGTTTCGCAAACATATGGAAGATTATCAGTATGCACAGATACTATATGTTTCCTCAAACTTCCTGCATGATGAAACTCTTTTTCACATTCTTCACATACATGAGGACGCAAGTCTTGATGAACAACTCTAATATGATCTTTGAGCTGACTACGAAGCTTAAATGCAAAACCACATTCCTCACACACATGAATTCGTTTGTTTGTATGTACAGATATTATGTGCTCCTTAAGATGACCTGACAACTTAAAAGAAGCGCCGCATTCTTTACAAATATGGGGACGAAGGTTTAGATGAACTGCATTGATATGACGGTTTAAAGAATCAGTTCGAGAAAACTCTGCATCACAATGTGGACACTCATAAAATACATCTTTTTCATGCATTGTTTGAATATGTCTTTTTAGAGCACCAGGTTGTTTGAATTTCTCTCCACATTCATTACAAACATGCTTTCGTATTTGTTTATGAACATCACTAACATGACGATCTAAGGTATCTTTACGAGAAAAAGAGAGCTTGCAATCCTTGCATTTGTATTTCTTAGTTTCGGAATGAACTGATCGAACATGTCTATACAAACTATCTTTTCTTGAAAAGCTACGACCACAAATTTCACAAGAGAAATTCTTCTTTTCATCTATTACCATTTAAATCCTATATAATTATCTAGAAAATGGAATAAAAAGGCCAATAATGTCAAACTAAAAACAAAATAAAAAAAGAGTAAAACTGTAGAAAAACTTACATTCTACGGCCTCTACGGCCACCTTTGCGTCTACAGCCATCATGAGGTAAAGGAGTTACATCTTCTAGTCTTAATATCCTCATTCCTGACCTTTTCAACGCCCTTAATGCTGCTTGTGTTCCCGGTCCAGGTGTCCTGTTCTTATGTCCTCCTGGTGCCCTATAACGTACATACAGCTGGTATATTCCTTTACTTTGCGCTTCTTGTGCTGCTGAGTTTGCTGCTTTCATCGCTGCATATGGACTTGATTCATTTCTGTCTGCTTTAACAAACATCCCTCCACTTTTACGGCTGAATGTTTCAGCACCTGAAATGTCGGTGATATGAACGATAGTATCATTGTAACTGGAAAAGATATGAGCGATACCGAATTTAGAATCTCTTCTTCTGGTTCTAGCTCTGGCTTCAGATTCAGGTTTAGCATCGGGTTTAGATTTCTCTTCAGATTTAGCCTTTTCTTCGGGTTTAGCTTCTTCTTTGGTTTTAGATTTTTCTTTTATAGGAGCTTCAGTTTTTTCTTTCTTGGGTTTAGCTTCATCCTTGGCTTCTTTATCTTTAGTCTCTTTAGGTTTCTTTGGTTCGGCTTTCTTTTCTTTTTTAGGAGCTTCGGTTTTTTCTTGCTTCTTAGTAGTGGAAGTTTTCTTCTCCTTCTTAGGAGTTTCAACTTTCGCTTCTACTTTAGGAGTTTCAACGTCTTCCTTAGTTTTCTTAGCCTGTTCTTTCTTTTCTTTTTTATCTTCACTCATAAAATCACCTACTTAGCTTCCTCCTTACTTTTGGCTAACAAATTCTTAGCCTCTTTGTTCATAGCTTCAGCAGTGGCAGGACCAATACCTGGGACCTTGGAAAGATCTTCAACTGTAGCTTTAGCAATTTTATCGACTGTGTTGAAACCATTTTCTTTGAGAAGCATTGCTGTTTTAGCACCAATACCCTTAATCGATGAAATATCAACTTTTGGTGCAACAGGCTTTTTCTCTGCAGGTTTCTTAATAGGAAGTTTTTCCTTTGGCACAGCTTCGGGTGCTGCTTTAGGCACTTCCTTAACCTCAG
>JAGLXK010000626.1 GCA_023132955.1 Candidatus Heimdallarchaeota archaeon | reverse complement strand
GAATTAAATCTAGAACAGCTGTTTGCACCATCATCAATAGCTGCTTTTGGACCTACAACTCCTCTGGTAAATACTCCAAATGATACTATCATGCAGCCAACAACTATCTATGGAATTTCAAAAGTATATGTTGAGCTAATGGGAGAATATTACAATAAGAAGTATGGTCTAAATTTCAGAAGCTTACGATATCCAGGAGTACTTTCACCAAGTGAACCTGGAGGTGGAACTACAGATTATTCAATTTGGTCGTTTTTCGAGGCCATTAAAAACAAGAAATACGAATGTTTTCTGTCGAAAGATGTCAGGCTGCCGATGATGATGATGAGTGATTGTCTCAAGTCAACCTTTGATCTAATAGAAGCACCAGATGAAAGGCTCAAACATCGTTCTTTCAATGTTACTGGAATGAGTTTTACACCTGAGGAATTAGCTAATGCTATAAAGGAATACATTCCTGAATTTGAAATGACTTACAAACCTGATTTCAGAGACGCCATCGCTCGATCATGGCCACAAAGCTTGGATGATTCTGCAGCTAGAGAAGAATGGGATTGGAATCCAGAATTTCCATTTGATAAAATGGTCGTAGCAATGCTCGATGGAGTTAGTGAGAAATTAGGTATTCCCTACAAATAAACTCTCTATCTAGTTTCACACTTTCCTCTTTTTTTCTTTAATGAATTTCTACTGAAAATTCTTTGATTCCGCAAGTTTTACTAATTTTCTAAATTAATCTAATTTGATTACTTCGAATTTTCTAGAATAAAAATCTTATATTTAATAAATCATATAGTTATATTAAAGATAAGTGATAATATGAAACGAAAAATTATAGTGTTCTTCCTTTTTAGTATGTTTTTATTCTCCAATCTGGATGCTTCTTCAATATCCATTGCTCCTAATACTCTTGAAGTAGATATCGGTCAATATGTTAAGGGAAACTATAGATTATTTGTTAATATGGCAGATGACTATCCAGATTTTGAAATGATTCTGGATGTTACATTCAAAATTGAGAATGAATTTAGTCTTTCTGATGTATCAGAAGATCTTATTCAGATTAGTATTTTTTATGATGTAATTTCTACAAATGATACAGATGTTTATAATGCTGATACTCAATGGACTGAATCTTACTTAGTTTGGAAAAACACAAGAGAAATTGTAATACCTGTTGCTGAATATGACTATATTAATGGATCTGTTCATTATTATGCATCAATGCTGGATTACACAACCTTTACTGAAATGAATTCTCTAGAAAATTTAGTCATATCTTTTGATAATGGAACATCTATTCTATGGTCTGAACTGGATTTTAATCTCATTAAACCTGAAGATAATTATGATTTCTGTATGTTTGTTGCTTTGATATCCAGTATTTGGTTAAATAAGAGGGAATTCCCTGAAAGAACAATGCTTGCAATATCTCCTCAAACACAAGTCGGACAAATTGTAGACTATGGTTGGTACAATGGGACTATACTTGATGAGACAACTGTGGAGATAGATTCAAAGATCTATTCGGTTAAACATAGCTATTTCCCTCATACAATAGCTTACTATAACAATGATCCGATGTCAGGTGGAATTGGCATGTTTGAGCATGATATCTACTATCACAGTGAAACAGGACTTATACTGCAGTTCAACTACTCTGATGATTCGATAGACGGTTCATTCGTACCCTACGAATTCCATTCTCCCAATAAAAATACTATTACTCTAAATATCGAATCATTATTGGTATTGGTAGGATTAACTACAATTGGTACAGCATATTATGTGAGAAAAAAGAAGAAATGCTAAATAAAT
>JAGLXK010000625.1 GCA_023132955.1 Candidatus Heimdallarchaeota archaeon | reverse complement strand
GATTAAGTTCTCCCTTGAGTTTACAGCAACCATGAGCATCATGCTCTTTTCTCTTACGGAGAAAACCTTTGTTAAGCTCAGGAAGGACTTTCTTATCAAGACGGGAATACTGTTCTGTTAATATTACTAAATCCTGAGGGAGAGCTACAGAGGTGTTGAAAGCAATCATATTCTGTCCCAAACGATTAATATCTACTCCAAGAATTGGAGCTTTCTTTCCAAGAATATGGGTAAGATAGTTGTGGAGAAGCTTAGAGGAGTGGAAACAGTCATGAGTTCCTTCAAGTACCACATCCACACGAGGTTTGAATCGAGGAGCTTGTCCACTACTTAATTGGAATAGTTTGATATTAGCCCCATTGTTGAGATAGTCCAATACTTTGGTAGGAAAATAGACTGCAGCTGTTAATCTTTTCATTCCCCTTTTTGGAAACCCAAGTTCAGTCCAGCTTTGGTTCTTTATCTGTTCAGTAAGTTCTTTTGCATTCCCTTCTCGGGTGATAACATAATCTTTCTTCATTAATAATTTAATTGGTAATCTTCCTTTCTTTTTTCGTTTAAATGGGAGGGGAACAATTTTTGCTGAAGGGAGAGCCTTGATTAACTGAGGGGCACTCTGCATATAATGATCAAAGAGTGTGAAAACTACAATCAGTCTAACGGCTGAAAAAAGTTTTCGGGTAGGCTTTCCTATGTGTATGGCTAGTTGTTCTGCGAGTGTTCTGAGACTTTTCCATCGAGAATGCTGTGGACTATTAATCCATGAGGTGATAAAAGGGACAACTGTGGTCTGCTCTTTCTTTAGAAGTTTAAGTTTTTTTAAAAATGCTTTCTGATTCTTAGTAATGTAAGGCAATAGAGAAAATTCATGGTGTTGGTAAAACAGAGCATCATCGAGAGCTTGCAGAACTTCATGTTGAGTACAAGCTGGAAGGTGGGCATTGAATTGCAAGAAGTTGGAGAAATAGTGGTTCTTCTCCTTCTTTCTCCAACAGGAATCTGTTTGTAATCTGGTGCTGGTAAGGAGGTTGATGATATATCTTCTTTTTAGTCGCCAATAGTTTTCTAAACTATGTTCGGTATAAGGGGAACGACCAAAAATCAACCATTCTATGAGTTGCTGAGGATTCTTTAGAAGAAAATTGAATAAGCCTTGTACTTTCCATTCCTTATCTATCTTCCCTTTAACAGCTATGTAGAGCCAATGGAAGGCACTTTCTGCTATGTTGGGGTTTTTCCCTACTTCTTTACCAAGTCGACGAATGAAGAATCTTTCTTTCGGATTAGATCTGTATAATTCTAATGCTGTTTTGATAACTTGAGGGGTGAGCAGTTGATGTTGCCTTTCTTCTAGCATTCTTATTCTATTGTTAATCTCTTCTCGTTGGGAGTGGTCATCACACTTCAATACTACTTGAAAACTTCTCATCACTCTCTTTGAAGTGGTAGGAGTGAATGATTGAGTTTTGCTAGCTGCTTGTGTGCCCAATGTGTCTCAATAACTATATCCGCAAAATGCTATTTAAACACGAAGAAAATCACACAGAGGTTGTAATTTCTCTTCTTTTTCCATTCTCCGTTAGGTTCTTGAGGAAACTCCCTTTAGTTCTGCTAACAATTCCAATTCTTATTAGTATAATACCTTTTCATTTTTTATTTGTTGAAGAAGATTTTTCTAGATTCTACTTCCCTCTTCAATAAGATTCGATAAATTTTCATCCACAGTAGTCTACAGTGAAAAACCAGATGAATTAG
>JAGLXK010000624.1 GCA_023132955.1 Candidatus Heimdallarchaeota archaeon | reverse complement strand
CTCAAGCGTTAAAGCGCTAATGAACTTTGCATGAAGGTCACGTAAGAAAAGAGTGCACTAATGATAATTACTCTCTTTTCCATATCTATTGTTTCTCCATCTTCTAATCAATTCTGTTGAATCCCAATCTTTGGGAGCATCCTTCATGAATTTTAGCGCATAAAACCCATTGTAAGTAATATTTATATAATATGCAGTGGAATTATTTAGGGAGTTTGTTTATTCAAACTCTTCAAACAATTAATAAGGTTGTTAAGATGGTAAAGAACAAGACTAAGATTCAACGTTTTAAGAGCTCTAGGGTCTTATTCATCAGTTTTTTAATTATTACCATTTTATTTACGTTTTTAAGCACAGAACATCTATTGGTTGATTCTACTCGCACTACTAGTGGCGCTCAAACTCAATCTTCTTATGCTTGGACTGTAACAGAAGTAGTTTCCACGGAAAGTACAGGTTATTCTCACCTTCCTTCTCTAGCTGTCGATACCTTTGGGAATGTCCACATAGCATGGGCAGATTATACAGATTATGCTGGGGCTGGAACGGATCGTGATATTTTCTATAAACACTGGAACGCTTCTACTTCCACTTGGACTACAACAGAAGTCGTTTCCACAGAGAGTACAGATTATTCTCACCGTCCTCCGATAGCTGTCGATTCTTTAGGGAATGTACACATAGTGTGGGAAGATTATACTGAAGATTATGCTGGATCTGGTACAGATAAAGATATTTTCTACAAACGCCGGAATGCTTCTACTTCCACTTGGACTACAACAGAAGTAGTTTCAACAGAGAGTACAGATTATTCTTCCAGTCCTTCGCTAGCTGTCGATTCTTTAGGGAATGTGCTCATAGCGTGGGATGATGGAACTAATTATGCTGGATCTGGAACAGATGCTGATATTTTCTACAAACGCTGGAATGCTTCTATTTCCTCATGGACTACAACAGAAGTAGTGTCTACAGAAAGCACAGGTAATTCTCTCGAACCTTCTCTAGCTGTCGATCCTTTTGGGAATGTACACATGACATGGTATGATTATACTACCAATTATGCTGGATCTGGAACAGATCATGATATTTTCTATAAACGTTGGGACGTTTCTACTTCCTCATGGAC
>JAGLXK010000623.1 GCA_023132955.1 Candidatus Heimdallarchaeota archaeon | reverse complement strand
TAACATCAGGACAGGTGAATTTGTTGTCTGCAAAGCAAAAGCAACTATTCTTTCAAATGGTGGTTGTGCCAGATTTTCTCTTCCAAATTCAGGATATCTATATGGAACATTTGATTATCCAGGAAATGCTGGTGATGGGTATTCCTTAGCTTATCGAGCAGGAGCACAATTAACAGGTTTTGAATATACTAATTGTTCACCACTCATCAAAGATCTTAACTGCCCGTTATTATACATCACATTGACACGTGGAGCAGAAGTTATCAATGCCTTTGGAGAAACGATTGAACTAGAGTATCTTTCAACTCAAACAATGTTAAAAGAGCTTAGAGAAGGCAGAGGACCCATTTTCATAAAAATGAGTCACCTCTCTGAGGAGCGAATACAAGAAATTGAACGAATACTATTCACAACAGAACGACCTATACAGAAGAAATTCTGGGAAAACAGAGGAGTTGATTTCAGAGAAGGTCTTATTGAGTTGGGTGAAACAGAATACCAGCTTTGTGGTGGTCATGGATTAACAGGTGTTGTAGTAAATGAGAAAACAGAAACTACACTCAAAGGACTCTATGCGGCAGGTGATGTTGCTTGTGTTCCATTACAACATTTAACAGGAGCTTTTGTTTTTGGTGAAGCAGCAGCTGAAGAAGCGGTAACATTCGTCAATAATACAGATCATAGTAAAGTAGACCAAGATGTATTGAAAGCAGAGGAGCAACGTCTTCTCAGCGTTATGGATACAAACAAAAACAGCACAATATCTATTCAAGACTTCGAATACAAAGTTAGACGAACAATTAGTGATTATGCTGTTCCCCCTAAAAACGAAACAAAATTGAATCGATTTTTATGGTGGCTTCCAAGGTTCAGAGAAGAATTGAAAGACATAAAAATTACTGACTATCATGAATTAAGTCGCTACGAGGAAATACAGTTTATTCTAGATAGTGCAGAACTATCAGTACATGCCTCGCTTGCACGAAAAGAGAGTCGCTGGGGTTGGTTCCATTATAGAACCGATTATCCTGAAAAAGATGATGAGAAATGGTTAAAGCATGTTGTCCTTGAAAAAGAAAAGAAATCTGGAGAAGTACAAACAACCCTAGTACCAATTCAAAATGGAGGAGTATAAACAATGCCATTAATCGTTGATGCTGATCTTTGTACCAGTTGTGGTGAATGTGTTGAACGTTGTCCAATGGACATTATTAGATTGAATGATGAAGGACTCCCATACAAGAAGTATGACGAATGCTGGTATTGTGGAGTATGTGAAGATGATTGCCCTGAGAAAGCTTTAGTGATAGATTTACCATTTTTAGTTAAATAGAAGTAAAACAAGAAAAAAAGGAAAAAAGAT
>JAGLXK010000622.1 GCA_023132955.1 Candidatus Heimdallarchaeota archaeon | reverse complement strand
TAATTACCCAGGAGATAATCACTCATATCTATAATTACTAAACCATTAATGTCAGTATATGCAGTATAGATAGTTGAATTAATACGAATAAGTAAGGGTTGGTTAGGAAGCGGATTTCCTAATTCAGATTCAAGCCTTATTTCTAAACCTAATGAACTATTGTAAAGAAGCTCATCTTGGACTACAACAATAGCTGCATTTGCTTTTTGAACTGTTATCATTGTAGGATACTGGAAAGCAAGATAATATGTTGTTTCAGAGCTTGAAATGATGAATGGTAACTCTCCTGCATTTGTTAAGGTGTGTGTGAAATGAATAATCCCTAACTGATTAGTTGAGAGAGCATAAACAGTACCTTCAAAATTAATTAAGACAGCATAATATGGTATAGCTTCATCATTAGAATCTTTTAAAGTAATTGTCAATTCTATCTCTTCTTCAACACTTACAATTTCCTTAGAGATTTCACAATCAATAGCATCTCGAAGGATTTCAAGATTGAAGTTTTGTGAAGTTTCAGCTATGTTTTGATCAATGATTGAAGCTGTAATTCGGAGAGAATAAATATTTGGAGAAAAATCTAACCAATTTGAAAGGAAGTAGAATTTTCCTTCTGAATCTGTTGTTAGAGACGCAATTTCTATATTATTGATGTAAATAGTGATTTCAACTCCTATCAAAGGTGTTGATTCAAATACTAGTGTTCCCTCAAGAATAATGTCCTCATTGAAAACAAATTGATCAGTAATAAGTGTGATTGAAGCATTTCCTTTTGCTCTAGTGAAGGTAATCGAATGTTCGAAATAATTGATGTAATCAGTTGCTGTAACAAATATTCTCACTTGGTAATCCCCAGCTGGTAGGTACTGGTCTAACACAAACAGAAAATTACCGCTACCATCTGTATAAGCAGTAAAAAATTGTCCATCAATTTCTAGATTAATTTGGACAAGAATTAGATTATCAGAATAATTATTTATTTTACCTGAAATGCTCCCCGAAGTCCCGTAAATTCCAGGCAAAGTTTGAATACCTTCTAGAACAATTGCATATTTTGTATACAAAGTTATATCTGCAGATGTTTGATAGTAATTTGTGTCACCTTGATACGCAATAGTTAAGATATGAATACCTGCACTGATATCAGCTGTTAGAAGTATTTCTGCATAGCCTAAGCTATTTGTATTTACAGTTGCATAGTAAGAACCATCCAATTTTACTATTACAGAAGTTACTAGAGGATTATTCAACACGTCTAGAAGAGTAAAACCAATTGTGGTTTCGCTTTCATAAGTCTGATTTAAGCTGTCTTGAATTGATATAATAGTTGTTGTTTTATGAATAACAACTTCAATTGTTTTTTCAAATGCAAAGTAATTATTATTGCCTGCAAAACTAGCCGTAATATAATATGTACCAGCTGATAAAACAAGAATGGTTTCAAATTCACCAAACTCATCAGTATAGAGGATTTCATACCCTATATAATCTACCAATATCTGAATAGCTTCTCCTTCTAATATCATTACAGTTGCGAGAGTACCGTAAATGATTGGTTGGAAATTCTCATATTGAAAGCTTAAATCGATTAAAGCTTCTGCTTTAGATATATAGAATGAAGTGGTTAATGAAACATATGAATAGACAGTAGAACCATCATAAATTACATCTAAAGAGTAGATACCTGCATTTTCATAGAGATTGAGTGACATAAGTAGATAACCTGAACTATTAGTTAAACCAAAATATTCAACACCGTTGATTACAAGTTTTATTACTTGATCAGCTATCGGAACTGAACTGGAAGTGAGATAAACTTGTATTGTAGTTGTTGTTGTTCCATAGATTCCTTCTGAAACTTGAACGCTCATTTCTGTTTGTAGTTTCTCTTGATCAAGAACAATAGTCTGAGAAGATTCTGCATAGATTGATGTACCGGAAAATACTACTTCAATTGTGTAAAATCCAGGTTCGATTCCGTTTAACTCAATAACTGCATAGCCTGTACTATTGGTTAAAGTATGGTCAATATAACT
>JAGLXK010000621.1 GCA_023132955.1 Candidatus Heimdallarchaeota archaeon | reverse complement strand
AAAAAGAAACAAGCAGAATGAATTGGAAAAATAAGACTGTAGAAGGATAATACGAATCATTCTAAGAAGAAATCAAATACCTTTTTGGTTTTTCTTTTGATTTTTTTGTAAGTATCCTTCATTTTCTCAAAGTCTTCTTTGAAATCTGAAACAAGTTCATCAAAGAAATCGGAATCTTCATACTCTTCAATATCTTCGTCGAGATAATCTTCAAAGGAATCATCTAAATCTTCATCAACAAGTTCATCAAAGTAATCAGAAGCACGAGAAGAATTGTGCTTTAAATTAAAATTATTGATGAAACTACTAATCGAAGAAATTTCTTTGGATGAGAACGTCTTATCTAAATAATTAATATAACTGTTAATCTGATTAAGAGAAAGAATCTTAACGAATTGGAATTCTTTTCTGGGTTTAGCACTAATCATAAGAAGGACATTGCGAACAGAGATTTTTCTATCACCCCAATGATGATTTTGGACACGAAGAGAACCTTTAGAGATAGCAGAGTTAAGGACAGTGAAAAGAGCGTAACCAGAACGTTTAATCTGTTGAACAGGGGAAAAGAGATCAAGACTATTAACAGATTGTTCACTCCAATTTTTAGTTTCCACAATGAAAATACTAGAAGGACCTATGACCAAATGATCAATTTGAATAGAGTAGATTCTATCATCTTCCTTACGATTATAAATAGGACGAAAAAACTTCAAAAAAATGTCATTAAGAACAGTAAAGGAACTAGGTAATTTACTTAATTCTTCAATAGCTTTATGTTCTCCAAGAGCACCAATTAGAAGAGGTTTATTCTGTTCTATTAGAGATTTAACAAATTCTATTTTAGATGCATAATGATATGTTTCTTCATTAAGATGAGAATCAAAATTTTGTTCCCTAAAGCTGATATAATCTTTTAATTCTTTAACTTGTTCAAGCGAATCACTGAAAGGTTTGATAACTTCATGTTCGAAATCATTAGTCAGAGTGTCAAATCTCTTTTTGAGCCGCGAGTACTTAACACGATTGATAAAAAATTTGAAGGGATTTTTGCTTTTGATAGAAAATTTCTTAAGATATTCCGAGATTAATTCTCTTTCTCTGTAGAGTTGTTTGGTTCTAAGTTGAATCATTTCTTAGTATTTGTTTTCATAAAGCTGATGCTCAGCCTTAATTTTAGAAATTTCAAGTTGATACTTATTTTCAAATTGTTCTTTTTTTTGTTCAATCTTATTTTTCCAATTGGTCTGAAAAGACAAAAAAGAGTCAAGTGATGAAAATCCCGCGATCTTATTATCCTCCATAATCTTGAGAAGAGATTTGAGAGAACCTGAAATGCCAAT
>JAGLXK010000620.1 GCA_023132955.1 Candidatus Heimdallarchaeota archaeon | reverse complement strand
GATTCTATCCCTGATTCTAAAAATCTAACTCAAGTAGAAATAGAAAAACTTGAACAACAGGAAGTAGAGTTTGAAGACACAGATCTGGAAGAATAATGGGATACTATCGAAGGATTATAACAGTCTATGCAAGCTTCTCTCAACTTTCATTTTCAGAAATAGGCAGTTCCCACTTTGTATACATTTAAAAGCATAAAGAACAATATTTTGAATTAGAACCGTTTAGAGGTTAAAATAGAAATTATCAAAGAGGTATGATTATGGTAGAAGTATTAGAGTGGCCCCTAGGTAGAGGCGACGAAATAATGTATAGACACCCTCGTGATACAATTAACTGGGGAGATCAAGTAAATGTCCTTCCAAACCAAGTAGCAGTATTCATAAAAGATTCTGTAGTTTATGACGTGCTAAAAGGTGGAAGACACTTCATGAAAACAAAGAATATTCCACTGTTGACAACTTTCTTGTCAAGAATTGTTGGGTTTGATAAAAGTCCATTCAATTGTCAAGTAATTTTTGTAAATCTAGCAGATTTTCAAGGAAAATTCGGTGGACGTTCACAAACACAAGAATTAGCACCTTTGCAATTCTTCGGGGATTATTACTACAAAATTGATGATATACAAAAATTTGTTTTTGAAATCGCTGGAAATAGAAGTATTTACACAACAGCATCATTTAATGAATTTTTCAGAACATTCATTGTTGAATCTGTAATAAGTACATTGTCAGAGAAAAGCATTGTGGATGCGATGTCAGGCTTGGGTAAAGTATCTGATTTCATTGAGAAGGAAGTAGGACCTGATCTAAAAGAATTCGGAATCAAACTTAAGACTCTCAAATTTGGAGGCATCGACACTACACCTGAGTACAGAGATCGTTTGTTCTGGATGCGCTCTGGTGTGTCCGCTGGTCAAGTCCAACAATATGCTGGAATGGCAAAAGTTGTAGAAAAATTGCCTGAAGGTGGTAGTGGTTTAACTGGAGCTGTTATGATAAACAACCTTTTCTCTAGAAGTGAACTAAAACAAGCAGATAAAATAGAGAAAAAAGGCGAAGTAGAAGCAGCATTCATTACCTGTAACCAATGTGGAAACAAAGTTTCACCTGCTGCAAAATTCTGTGCTAATTGTGGAGACCCAACAGACGATGAAAAGAAAGGTGAAATAAAGTTCTGTACAGAATGCGGAGCTAAAAACGCACCTGATGTTAAATTCTGTGGAAACTGTGGACACAAGTACTAAATTTCTTTCTTTTTTCTTTTTCTATATTTTTCGTTTTATATTTATCTTAGATGTAGTATTTCTCTTAGAATATCATTTAATCTTTGAAATGACACTTCTTGTTTTGTTCTTTTTATTCCTTCTCCTAGTTCTAGTTTCAAATTAAACCAGTTCTCTATGAAATTCTCTAATATGATTGATTTATCAATTCTAACATCTTCTCCTTCTCTTTTTTTCTGAAGAAAAATCTTTATCTGTTTTACAGTATCTTCATTTAAGAAATCAGGATTTTTAGAAGATAAGATGTTAACAGTTTTTTCAAAATTCATTGGAGGAAGTGAGGAGTATTTAATAACATAAAATGCATTTAGAATACCTCTTAAGACATAGAAATATTTCTTTAATCTAACCTCTCCTTCCATTTTCTTAATGAATCTTTCATAATTTGTTTTTGCAAGAGAAGAATAATGATAAAAAAGACTTTTTAGATGAATAAATTCTTCTACAGGATGAAATAGTTCTCTAGATCCATAGTATAGTATAGGACTTTCTAACCATTCAAGGCTTGTTGGATTTGATTTTGAAAGAAGAAAAAGAAATTTCCTTATATCCCATCCAACATAATCAAAAACAAAATCTTGCTTTTCAACCATTTTATCTAAGGTTTCTTTTTTTTGTTTCCCTAATTCCAGGTAATCAGCTAAAGGTTTCTTAAAAACGAATCTTATATCATAATCGCTGTCGTTGGATTCAAACCCCCATGCTCTAGACCCATTTTCCACAGCAAATATAATTTCAATATCTTTTTCTACTTCAATTTCATCTAAATGTTGACTGATTAGTTTCTCTACATTATTATACATCTAGTAACATCCTATGGTAATTTAGAATCTCTATTTCTTATATAAATGAGAGCACCAATAGCTTGAATTCCATAATTGAATGTCACTATGAAATTGAAAAACGTATGGCCTACTCTTCGACTTGCATGGAATACCATATCTTTTCTTATAGCACCAATTGTTACAGCAGTAGCAAACATAGCAGCAACAATCATCATAGCTAAAAAGGAATAAGCATTGATTCGAGGGAAATCTTTAGCAATAAAGAACACAATTGTATAAACTAAAATCGATCCAATTAAAAATCCGGGAGAAACATAAATTAGTATTATATGTCTAGAAAAGGCTGTATCAGCTGGAGAGAATGCAAAAACGATATATAGAATGCCTTGCGTGATGCCAAATAATGATCCTACTAAACTTAACCATTTAGTTACTTTTCTCTCTCGGAAAAATTTCCAAATAATTGAATAGAATAGTATCACTGCTATAGACAGAATATTAATAGCCGTTGTATACAAAATTCTAGAAACAATGTTTGGTTCGCCATTATAAGCAGTAATCCTACCTAAATCACTAAGAGCACCATAAATGAAACCAAACCCTTCTTCTGTATTATCAATGAAATTACCTCCGGGATAGAAATAGATACCTAAACCCATTAGTAGATTAGATACAATTGAAACAACCGCTATTCCAATGAAAATTCTCTTGAGTAAAGAATCTTTTTGCAAACCAATACACTAACTTCTTTTGTTTTGACGTTGAATATAAATATACGCTCCAATCCCTTGAAGACCAAAAACTAAAGTCTGAAAGATATTAAATAATGTATTTCCTGCTCTTCGTCCAACTCTATCTAATTCTCCACCTTGAATAAATCCTATTACCACAGTTATTGTTAATGCTACTGCTACAAGCATCATAGCTACAAGAGAATACGCACTGATTTTAGGAAAATCTTTCTTCATGAAAAAGACAACAATGTAAAGAATAACACTAATGAAAAAAAATATTGGAAAAATAGTTAGAAGTTTTTTGTGCATGGGATAGATTGTATCCGCTGCAGCATATGATAAAAGAAAGTAACAAATAGAACATACAACTCCTGATAAACTTCCTAACAAACTTAACCATTTTATGGCTTTTTTCTCTTGGAAATATTTCCAGATTACCAAAAAATAAAATGCTAAACTTATACTTACTATATTTATTGCAATTATCGATAAAACCCTTGAAACTGTATTAGGTTCTCCATTCCAAGCGTCAAATCTCCCCAAATCACTTATAGGGTTGTAAAAGAAACTGAAACCTTCTGTAGTAGAATCACCAATTCTTCCTCCTGGGTAAAAATGTATTGATAACCCCATTAAAATAAACCATAGAGAAGACGAGAATATGAGAAAGATGAAGATATATTTCTGAAAATTTGTATTCTTAAAATCAATTCTTTTCATGGATTTGGTAAATAGTACTTTAGTTCATATAAAATTTACTGCCACACATTTCAGTTAGTTATCTACTGTTCCTTTAACTTACGAATAAAATCTAGATTACTGAAGTCAGTTTGAATCCTTTCATCGACAGGATAACACATCACTTTTGCAGCTTCCATAAGACTGATTGGATCATCTGGAGAACAATTACATACATTACCTTGGAAGTAGGGTGTGCCTTTCTTACTGGACATTAATCCACCATTTGAAACCTCGTATTTGTCTACACAATACATGCATTCTGAGACTTCACATCTTCTGAAACGAACCCCGAATTGATTAATGAAAATTGTCTCTTTTTCATTTCTCATTTTCATGCTTAGAACCCCAATTGGTGAAGGAAAATCTTTTTTATATACTCATGTATGACGCGGGTAAAACATCCGACAAAAATTATTTTGCAGAAATAACTTTTCTCCGTAAACTTTAATTAAAACAAGCGATATTGATAGTTTATGGCATTCAATTGGGGACCAACATTTTATTTGTTAGGTGTAATTTTTATTGCAACTGCTTTGTTTGCAATAGTAATTGGAATTTCAGCAAAAAAGATCGATTTTGGTGATAGGTTGTTCAGTTTAAAAGATAGAAAAACACTTTTGCCAAGGAGACCTGTAAGAGATAGAGCTTTGGCTGCTTTTGCGGATTCTGAGGAAACTGAAAGCAGAAAAATGAAAAAAAAGGAAAAATCGAAAAGAGCTAAAGAAAGCCTACCCTCTCCTCATCCTTCTAGTTCAAAGAGGATGGGCGACATTGAATCTGTTAAGGATGAAAAATACTATGAAGAGATGGCTGATAGAGTCACATTGGCTGGTAGAGAACACGCACCTAAATATGATGATGAAGCAGAAGAAGTCGAAATGCTAAAAGAAGAAGAAGATGAAGTTGAAATGCTAAGTGAACGAGAAGAATCAGCAAAAAT
>JAGLXK010000062.1 GCA_023132955.1 Candidatus Heimdallarchaeota archaeon | reverse complement strand
GTTATGTAAATACAAATATCTAGAATAAGCATATTTGTTTAGCTATTTTTTCTTGGTCTTTTTATACTTTTTTCCCTCTCTCTTTACTGAAACTCTTATGCTTTCTTTAGAATCTTCCAAAGATGATGAACCTGTCTATGAACTTGATTACATTCTTGCTGAAACCTTCAAATCTTTCTACGCTACTATCGATGGTTTAACCATTGACCCTGTCTGGATACCTAAAGCTGCTGTCAACAAAAATCTTACTGTCAAACCTTGGTGGGTTAAACTCTTCAAAGAAGGGAAGACTGAATGGAAGAAAGAAGAGAAGAAGATAATACAAACGAAACTGAAGCATTTCTTTGATTAACATTTACAATCCTTTTACTCAACTTTAAATAGTTAGACTTCATTATTATTAAGGTGACTTGAATGGAAGGAGATGATGTTGCGATTTTCTGGGATTATGAAAATGTAAGTGCAGCTGCAAAAGAAATCAATGTTCCCATTGCTGAATCTTTACTTGCTTATTCTGAAACAATAGGGTATCCAAGTATAAAAAAAGTTTATTCCAATTGGAGAAGTAGTACAGGAACAATAAGTAAAGCATTGTATAGCTTAGGTTTTGATACAATTCAAGTTTCGATGGGGAAAGAAAATAGTGTTGATGTTAAACTCACTGTGGATTGCATGGATATCGCTTTCAAGAATCCCGAGATCAAGCATTTCATTATTGTTACAGGTGATAAAGACTATGTTTCTCTTGTTTGCTGGTTACGGAACAATAAGAAGAATGTTATAATAATTGGAAAAACTGAAACAGTTAGCGAACATCTAATGTTGAGCGCTAATTCTTTCGTTCCTTTGGAAGAATTGCCAGCGGTAGATATAGGGACTTCAATTGATGAATCTGAACAAGAAACTGTGAAACTAATCAAATTTCAAGAAGCTGTTACATGTCTCAAAGAAGCTATCTCTCTTGCCAGAGAACAAGGAAAAAGTACTCGCTATACGATCATTGGTGCCATTATGAGAACGATTGAAAATTATAATTATAATGGTGCAAATTCCGTTTTGAAAAGTAAAACTGAAACTTTTAAAACGTTTAGCTCATTTCTTTCACAAGCTGAAGAACAAAACTTGATAAAGATTCAAATGGTTGAAGGCTTTAAGGAAATATTTCTCCCAGAGGAAGATCCTGTTCTAGAATCTGAATTTAGTCCAAAACTACAAGAAGAAATTACAAAAGAACATTGGACAACTATAATCGAAAAGGTCATAGAAGCATTTCATTTGAATGTGGGAAAAGAATT
>JAGLXK010000619.1 GCA_023132955.1 Candidatus Heimdallarchaeota archaeon | reverse complement strand
ATTTCTTCTTTTTAGTCATAGTATATTCCTTCTGAGAAATTCAAAGTATAGGAGATAATCAAAGGAGATACCACCTTAGAATATAAAAATACCAAAAAAAAGTGAAAAATAGCTCAGTTTCATAATTGTGATGTCACAAAATTTTCTAGCCCACTATATACCTTCTTACGAGTATTATATTGAGAGTTAATCTGCATTCAGCAGAAAAGCTACTATCCGATGAGTATGAGTATGATGAAGAACCAAACTTATGATCCAACAGACGACGATGACGTAATTCCTCCTATGTATTATCCTTAAGAGGGATTAATTCCATTTTTTTTTATTTTTCTTGATTTAATTTAGTCTTATTTCTTTTTTCAATTCAGTCTAAATTGAATCTAGAACCATTCTGTTCGATTCTTCATTGAAAATATCCATAAAAGCCGTATGTCGGAATTTATCGGTGAAGCTACTTATTGTCTTTTTTGAGGCTACAAGTTTTTGGTAGAAGTTTATTTCTTCTGCAATTTTATTGAAGGTTTTATTTCTACACATTTCCTCTAATTTACTTAGCTCTACTGCGATTGTTACATCTGAAGGATCATTAATATATTTTGAGAGCAAACTGAAAATGTCTTTCCAAATAGATAAAATGGGTTCTTTACTTCTGGCAGTTTCTTTCTTGAAGTTCCTCAAAATTTCGTCAAATTTCTGATAATTGCCTTTTGAAAGGAAAATTTTTGCCAACAATATATCAAGATAATGTGGATCGTGTACATAATCGCGTAAGGAAGAAATCTTGTCTTCAATAACTATTTCACTAGTAGTGTATGAGTCATGAGTTATAAGAAGTTGATGAAGAACTAGATAAACATCATCCTTAGATTCGTGTATTTCATCATCTAAGAGCTCACTTAATTGCTTATTATCTGTAGTTTCATTAAGGAGGAGTTTTTGAGAGATTCTTTTTTTGGATAATGTTCTTTTTGTATAATTATAGAGTTTTTTCAAAGAATTATCTTGTATATTATCAATATCTAAATCCAGTTGGACAAAGATGAAGAGCAAGGTAAAATATGAACCAAAATATACTTTTTTTCTGTTTTTTTGAATATAATTAAACTTAACGTAATCATCTTCCATAAAATTAACAAGTTCTACAAGAAGTTCATAGGATTCTTGAAATTTACCTTGGAAAGCATAATATCTACTCAAAAGCCTCAAAGTATATGTATATTCATACATCAGCTCTTTTTGTAAACCCTCATATGTTATTTTCTCATATGAGTTCTTAAGATAGGATATTGTATTTTCTATTTTGTGATCTATTGCAGAAATTGTTCCCGCACACCAATACAACAAAATGGCTTGAGAACTAGTTATTTTATCCTGTATTTTTTCTTTTTGAAAAACCCATTTTAGTAGATCTTCCGTTTTCTTTTTTTGATTCAGAAAGATATAATAATTAAGTAATAAGGTAAGAGATTTAATCATTCCTGAAGAGTTCTTACTTTCAAGATAATAGAAATCAAAGCACTTTTTCATGTTTCTAATTGCGGATTTATAATCTTTGTCTGATAATGATAAATAAAATGTATGGGCATAAAGTAAAGCATAATATGATTCTGGATAATCTTTTTTGAAAGGTTTCAGAATTTGTTCTGCTTCAGTCAGTTGGTCCCTAGCTTTCTGGCTATTTCTTTTTAACTGATTAAACAAAGCCTTTGCAGTTAAAACATTTGCTTGATGTTCAACATTTCTAGTTGAAAGTGCAATTTTTTCCATTTCCTTTATTTGAGATTTAACTTCTTCTTCATTCTCTGTAAAATCATAATAATAGGTTTGTAAATAGTATAACCAGTAAATTGTGAATAAACAATTAATATCTAGCTTTTCTTTGAGTTCATTAATAATTGTTCTTAGAAGTTTAGTAACTTCTGATGATTTCTCATTCGCGCAAACTATCTTCAAATCTGAAAGATAATTTTCATCAGAAATGATATTATGCAAGCTATTTTGGTACTCAAAAACGTTCTTCCTTATTTTTTGAAAATCTTCAATATCTAGCATGCTTTATCCCCACAATAACCTTTCCTCGGGTTATATATT
>JAGLXK010000618.1 GCA_023132955.1 Candidatus Heimdallarchaeota archaeon | reverse complement strand
CCACATCTACAAAACTTTGAGAAATCAGACCAAAATAGATGAGATGATAAAATCATTTAATGATAGTGACATCATTGTTCTTTCTTCACCACTATACATTGACTCTGCACCAACAAATACAATAAAAATAATGGATATATTAACTCAAGCTGTTCAAGAAGAGAAAATTGGTAAAAAGAGAAGACTTCTTTTAGCTATCTCCTGTGCAGGATATCTAGAATATTATCACAACAATATAGCTTTGCAAATTTACGAACAGTTTGCAAAAGTGAATGGGTTTACTTGGGCTGGAGGTTTACCAATTGGTGCTGCAGGTACTTATGCACTTCAACCTATAGCTAATTTGTTGGAACAATTGGCACAGCTACCCGAAGATGATCCAAGGCAGGAAATATACGGGAAACCAACAAAAATTATAGATTCAGCTATCAAGAGTGCAGTTGAATATCTTTCCCAAGGAAAAGTCGTTCCTAAGGAAGAACTCCAAAAATTGGAATTTGTTGCTATGCCTTTAGAAGCTTATGTTGAAGGTGGTAACAAGAATTGGATCAGTTGGGCAGAAGAACTAGGAACTGTGGGAAAATTACGAGATAAGCCTTATGAAAAGAAGAAGTAAAATAACCTGCAAAATCCTTTTATATTTTTGATGAACCTTTTATTGATTCACAAGAGTTGGTAAAAAGTGGAAAATCAACAAAATCTGAGAAAAGAAAGAAAATCACAAGAATCTGCTACTTCAATTAAAACGCAGAAAGAACCAAGATATAAATTGTACATAGTTATTAGCAGCTGCATCATGGTTGTTTCGATTATTATTCTATCATTAGCGGGACCTCAGATAATATGTGATTCAATGAATTGTATAGCTTATGCAGGTTTTGGAGGTTTGTTACTTATTGCAAGTGTGTTCTCTAATATCACTCTAGGAATAAGAATTTATCAAAAAAGAAGAACCGATTCTGAAAATTTGAGAAATGAACCTCCTCCTAGTTAGCCTTACTAGATTATTATTGACAATAACTGTTTTTGGAAATTTCTTAATATATTATTATAGTACACAATTAGTACTAGATAAAGAACAGAGAAAAAGTGTGCAATCCATTAATTTT
>JAGLXK010000617.1 GCA_023132955.1 Candidatus Heimdallarchaeota archaeon | reverse complement strand
CATGTTTTCATATATGGTTCATAAACTTGAGGAGTTAAATCAAATTTCTGTATTTTGCTTGTAATTCCTGCTCTTTTAAGCCAATAGTATGAATAAATCTCAAAATCTTCAGAAGCTATATCTACTAGTTTCCTCAGATTTGTATCTGTTATTGAATTTACTACAAAGAGATGTTTCGCTTCAAAACTCTGAATAATCTCATCTAGCAATTTAGTATAGTCTTCTTTTACCATCTTCTTTGAAAGTTCATCTAAGATATCCTCTGCTCCCTTACATGTAAATATCATTCGCCAATCTTGATATTTTTCTGGAATGTTCAATTCTTTACTGTATTTACTCATCAATTCTGTTAAGATACTGGATCCATCTTCCATTCTTGTTTGAAGTCTTGCTCCTATGACAATCTTCTCTATTGGGACATAATGTTCCCCTCTTATCCTAAAACCATATAGATTAACAACATCTTCATAGTAAGAATAATATTTTGCTGGAGTGATACCAGTAAAGAAATCTGAGGCTTTTGTGTCGTATAATTCCGTAGTTATAAATTCTACTAATTCTTTTGCGTCATCATCAAGAGCATTAAATGCTGTGATATCATCAACAAATATTGCTTTTCTAAAGTGAACATCATTCGTTGTTTCAAGTACATTTCTCCATTTGGTTACTTCAGGCTCAGGAACATTTATACCACAAGCTGTTCTACAATGAGGGAGTTTTACAGTTAATTCATCTGATATTTCATCTTGTACATTTTTTAATTTGTTTATTTTTTCTCTAATGAAATCTCCTATATACTTCTTCCACATCCTCTTCAAACCTTTACGGGATTTCCTTGAACCATTTTGAGCTGCTATATCAGCTTTTTTCTTTGCCTTATCCAATATACTCGTCATTCTTCTTGATTCATCTAACTCGTATCTTTGTTTCCACGTGTTAACATTGTTGTTTTTCTGGACTAATTTGTTTGCTCTATTACAGAAAAAGAGTATCAAGAAAAGTATTATTCCAAAAGCTGCAGCTATACCAAAAACAGGCCAAAGAGCTGCAGGAATTAGAAAACTTATAATTGTTGATACTGCTATAAGAGCTACAAAAATTACTCCTCCGATTATTTTTGCCCATTTGCCTCCCAGAGTTTGTTTTATTATGTTTTTTAATCCATTAGCCATTCGTCTTATAAAATCGAATATTTCGCAGATAATGAGTTTTATTCCTCTTCCACCATCTTTAAATCTTTCTTGTACTTGATTTAAATAAATTGACACAGGTTCCCCAAAGCATTCCAATAAATCAAAAGGTATCATGAATCTTGCTAAACCGGCAAATATTGGTGAAGGTTCTAATATTGAATCTTTTACATCTTGAATTAATCCGTATACTGGAAGGAAGCCTACAATAACCTCTATTATTGTTATAATAGTTTTTTCACTGATAAAAGGTATTTTTATTGCATGCTTTCCCCAACCAAATTGTAATCTAGTTCTTAATCCAAAATACCAGTCAAAATCATTTGGTTGGTCATCTTGAAGTACTACCACCCAGTTACATCTGCTTAGAGGTTCTTCACTTAGAAATAGTGCTCCTATTTTTTGCCAAAAGCCTTCTTTCTCAGCTATATCTGGAGATGTTTGTTCTCCCATACCTGGATTAACAAATTTCTTTACAGACTCATCATTCCAAGGATCAAATTTTGATTCTCCGCTAAGTGTTTGTCTTCCTGCTAAAACGTCAATTATATGATCTAAATGATAAACAAAATTGAAATGTTTAGCTGTTTCGTCATTAAACTGACGTGTTTGATATACTGAGGTAACCACTGAATCTGTTCTATGAAGACCTACATTTGTTCCAAAAAGCAATGCAAACCAGAAAAGTATTTTCAATCTTAAAACATCCATAAATGGACTAGACATTATGAAATCTTTGAAATCATCTGGTTTATCCTCCTCATTCATACTTAATTTAACTGATTCTCTAACTCCCGATTCAGATTTACCTTCTTCATTTGCTTCTTCATAGTCATCTACGTCCTTTGCTTTTACAAAAAGTCTGGCAATTTTTTCTACTATCCATTTGATTGCCTTTCCAATTACATCAAGAACCTTCTTAAGAAACTCACCTATCTTCTGAATAAAAGCTCTACATGCTTCAAGAATATTGTTGAAGGCCTTTTTCAGCCATTCCCAAGCTTTCTTGGCTGTCTTAAATATCCATTGGAAGAATTTAACAAATCCTTGAACTACTATGAAAGCTACAAATGCTATGACCAGAACAATGCCCATAAATAGAGTAACTATAGCATTGACGATTAATTTAACAAATTTAACAACTAATCCTATAAATGCCATAAATCCATTTTTTAATTTAGTAAGGAATCTTCTGAACCATCCAGTTTTCTCATCATGTTGTTCATTAGCTCTAGAATTAGTTGTTTCCATATTTGCTTGAATTGCACTTGCCAAATTTGAATGTGCTCCGTCTTCTGGGTCAATCAAATCGTCAATAGATCCAAATAAT
>JAGLXK010000616.1 GCA_023132955.1 Candidatus Heimdallarchaeota archaeon | reverse complement strand
GTTGTACAGCTAGCGTTAGAGATAACAACATCCTCTGTGGGATTGAATTTGTCTTCATTAACCCCTAACACAATAGCAGGAATAGGTTTTACTTTACCTTTATCGGGTGCAGAAAGAATTACTTTTTTCGCTCCTCCTTCAATGTGCTTAGACGCAAGCTCAAATGTTCTAAAAAATCCTACACATTCGAAAACTATCTCAACTCCCCAATCCTTCCAAGGAATATTTACTGGGTCCCTTTCTTTTGAAATAGGTATTTTTACATCATCAACAATTAGATATGAATCAGTTGCTTCAATTTTGTGATCAAAAAGACCATGAACACTATCGTACTTCAATAAATGAGCCATAGTTTTTGAATCACCAATATCATTGATTCCAACAAATTCAATACCTGGATTGTTAAATCCTGCTCGAAAAATCCCTCTTCCAATTCTTCCAAAACCATTTATACCAATTCGAATTGCCATTTCATCACCAATAATGTGCAAACTTGTAAAAACTAGGTTTTAAAGTTTCTGTCATCAATATGAATAAGAGATTAATATTGAAAAATAAAGAAAAAATGAAGAAAATTCTTCATTATTATTCTGTTTTTTCTTGAGGATCTGAAGAAACACCATGTACGATTGTAAAGAACCAAGTAGCGAAAATTCCTACACCAACGAATAAGATAGCTGCTGTATAAGCTGCAAATCTTAGAACATCTCCTTCACCCCAAGGAGCTACAGGATCGTTGAAGTATTTCTGGATTCCCATATAGATTGCAAAAACAAAGAAAGCCACTGTCACTATTAGTTGGAATAAAACATTTGTCCAGAAGAAATTCTTAGATCTAGAGTTCACATACTTTTCGCCAATGAGATACTTCAGAATAAAATCCTTTACCTTCTGATGAGTACTCTTGACCCAGTCAGTTAATCCTCTGAAAACTTTCTTCAACCATATAATCAGCTTTCCTTTCTTTATTAGATTATATAGTAAAATTAGCAATCCTCCACCAACGATTACTACAGCCAAAAGAACTGCAGCTGAAACCCATTGGTGAGATGAAAGAATTCCAGAAAAAGGTAGAACAATCATTTCCCAAAGGAATTTAACAAAGATAATATCTAGTAACCAATAAATTCCTTGACCTAAATCAACAAACCAGCTGCCAATAGATGCCCAGAAACCTGGATCAACTAAATTCTTAGTATCTTCAAAGACATCTAAGTAGAACAATAGATAGAATAGAACAATCGTTAATCCTATCATAAAGAAAGTATGAGGGATTAAGGAGAGGAAATTTTTATCTTCTTTCGTTAAAGGTTCGTCGCTTCTGAATCGCAAGAATTTATACCATTTAACCATTAAAACTCCTGTAATCCAGAATGGAAATAGTATATATTTTAGAATGAATTTGACAATTTTCCAGATAATCTTAAGAAAAACAAGTATTCCTGACCAGACAATTTGCCAAAAGGTTTTTTCTCTGACCTTTACTTTTTTTTCTTTCCGTTTTTTTTCCTTTCTTAGTCGTCTTTGTTGACTTTTATCTTCCATTTCCAAGGCTTTCTCATTCATATCCTTTTATTAGAGTATGTTCTATTAAATTCTTTTGGGTTTTTCAACCAATTTTTGTAAATACAAAGCTTTTATAGATTATGTTCCCGTTGTTATATTGAAGATAATGAAGAAGAAGCAAATATTTACTATAATTACATTAACTATTCTACTCAGTATAAGTTTTCAATCACTAAACAGTAATGTTACAGCTGAATTTCAAAAGGATACAATCGAAAATATCGAAGACTGGTTTACTTCTTCTAGTTTAGTAAATTTCACACAAGATTATAAAATAAACTTATTCTTTAATATTGCAAATGACACTTTGGGATATGCAATTGCACCAAGGCTATCCTTTAACACAAATATGCATGTACCACTTAATTTTACTTCATACTTGAACAAGGATGTCAAAGATGGTACTACAGAATTTGGGTTACAAATAAGCAGTAATCCAGGTAATTTCACTCTCGGATTAAATGGTACAATAATTATAGTAACCCCAAGTACTGGACCTGTTTATATTGATGT
>JAGLXK010000615.1 GCA_023132955.1 Candidatus Heimdallarchaeota archaeon | reverse complement strand
GGCATAACCCATTAAAACTACGGGGATATTGTTATCCAAATAATGGGATATTTGTTCTTGTGCTTCCTTTATTACACTATCATAAGATGGAAAGACGTAATCTGGTGAACCAAATGTACTTTCAATGATTAAGATATCACACTTTTCTGGTGAAAAAGGTTCTAAGAATCCCTTATCTCGTATTGAAACATCTCCTGTGTAAACGAGTTTTCCTTCAGAAGATTCAATTTTCAATGCAGTAGAGCCTACAATATGTCCACTAGATTTTTGTTTGAAAGTAACATCATCAATTGAATAAGAATCGAAGAAATTTCCATCATCAAAATTTGACACAAAATTCTTCAATAGAATCTTTGTTATTGGTGATGTTATTATATCCGTTTTTGGTAATTTTCTTGGGATATGGTCTGAATGAGCATGACTATAAAAAACGAGAGGATAGTGTTGTGAGTTAGTACTATCACAAGCTAATTTCCAATTGTTTCCATTTACTCTAATAGCTTTTGACAGAAAAACTTTCATAGTCCTCTTCACAGAAATAAAGTTTTGCGAATATAAATATGGTGTAAATAAATAGAAAAATAAGAAAAATAAGAAAAATAAAAAAAAGAAAAAGAAAAAGAAGATAGATTATGCCTTATATGAGCTACTTTCTCCGACAATTTACAAGTTGAAATTTTGAAGAACGTTTCAGGACTCATCCAAGACTAGCGTAGTGAAATGAAAAACAGAGTTCTTCATAGGGGAATGACTGCACATATAAATGCCAAAAACTTTGCTTCTTCTTTTGGTTTTAATTATCAATCTAGTCTTCCATTACCAATAATTCAGACTGATAATTTTGATATCATTGTAACTCATCCACTATGGGATACTTCTAAACCTTATGGCATTCTTAAGGAAACAATAGAAAAACTAAGTGATAAGAAAATTAAATTCATTGATGGCTTCAATTTAGCAAGAAGGCAAAGTTGGTGTAGAATATATCTATTTTCCTCAAGTTGAAACTTATATAAAGTAAAAGATAAGACGCGAATAAATATGATCTAATAATACGTTATCTTATAAGCAGGTTCTTTCAAGAAGTAAACAACTAGCATGATAGCACAAACATATAAAGTATTTAAACAAATGAAGTGTTGTACTTTGTTTATATCTGTTCAGTTTCTACAACTGAAAACATTTATTATTTAAGTTGGTTAAAAGTCTACTTATGCCTATTGACACATATGACCTATATGCAGCTATTATAGTTAATTATCACAGATTGGAATTAGCTCCAGATCATTCAAATGCAACATGGACTCAAAGAATACTTGGGTATTTTGATAATTTGGGAAGGATGCTAGGATATAGAGTACATTATGAGAGAAAAAAATTCGATTTAACTTGGTGGGATTATTCAAAGAAGAATGAGTTATTTTTCCATTTAGAACACGAAAATATTACAGATAAAACACGAATAATTGATGAAACTCTAAATAAGAAGATTCTAAGTTCAGAAGCTGACATCGTAATGGCAATTTGCTATCCAAAAACAAAAGAAGAGAGCGAAGAGATAATAAATTGGATCAAAGACAAGGGAAACAAGCTCTTACAAGCAAAAGAAGCTTTCATTATATTAGATGGATATTGTTGGGGAGAAAAAACTGTCGATTTTGTTTCTGTATTCATAAGAAAGAAAAAAATAACTGTTCAAAGAGACAAAAGAATATTTGGGAAAGATGGATATTATACAATAGAGATAGAAGATGAAAATTAGTGCATTTCTTGAGTAAACTCCTTGTTCTACAATATGGTTTTTTCCTTAGAACCTTCACATTAAGTGCCGAAATCTACCTTAACATTATCTTGTATTTTAAGTCCTTCTCTCTTATCCTCCATAAGAAGTAAAGCTAGTAGTGTGATAATTGGTGATGATGTCTTTCCAAGACCATAATTGTTTAGATATTCATTAATATCCTTTATGGCATCTTTGAAGGACTTAAGCTCTATATCCTTCGATTTGCATTTTGCAAATACCTCATCTAATGCTTTTTGAGTTCTATAACTATAAAAGTAGAAAATCATTCTCTTAGTTGGTCTTTCAACAAGCCAAGAATATTGAGGAGTTTCCTTGAGATATTCTTCTGTTAATTCAAAGAATTTGACAGTTTCAGAAAATTTCGCAGAACTTGCTTTATCGTCTAAATTTGTCGTAACATTAACTATAACTGTCTCTTTTCCATTAAAACCTAATATGTCAATATCTCTATACCCACGTTGACTTTTTTCAAAAGCCCAATAAAACATTGATGTGTTTGTAATATATCCTTGAGTTTCCATCCATCTCTGAGCAATTCGTTCATATGGGTCGGGATAACCAGAAACAGAAGGATAATACATAATTTTTTTATTCATTTTTAATCACCATTACTATATATGTTTCTTAGTGTTTAATATTCCTAATAAATCATACAATCCCAAAGGAAAGAAGAATCACATCCTGAAAGGCTCTTAGAAACTAGATTTTGAAAGAAAAGAAAGAAGAAAAACTTTTCAAATTCTTTTAGATTCTATTTTTTCTGCATATTTCTCTGCTGTTCTATCATCTATTTTCCACATTAATTTTGGAGAGATTTTTTCGGAAAATTGAGAAACTAGCCTTTCAAAACGTTCTCGAGTAATTCTATACAATTTGGGTTTTTTTGGTTTCCTTGCTTTAATATCAATAACTATCCACAATTCATCTGCTTTTAGAGAAATTATTCTAGTTTTGTCTTTAGAGGAAACAACTTGACTATCAGATAGATCAACTAAAGCAAATTTCTTTTTCTTTGTAGTCTTAACTTCAATCTTCAGGATTTCTCCTACATCATTCACAGCTTCCAAATCCCAATGCTTTCCTCTTCTGTTTGAAACTCTTGAAACTGTATACCCTCTTTTCTCAAAGTATTTCTGTACTTCATTTTCACCCTTTCTAGCAGTGGAAACCATATAACAACAAGAGAGTATTAAGATAAAAGTTTTCCTTCATTTTATATGGAAATCTCCCATCTTTAAATAGGATGGAAAACAAACAAAACAAACTTTCTAAGTATAGTTTAGGAAAAATAGATTTAGAAACAGAGAAAGCTTTTCTAGCTATAATTGATAATTTCTGTGACAAACCTATCTGGATACCTAGGTCTGTTGTTGACCCTGAAACCAAACTAATTAAACAATGGTTCATTGACCAGAAGGATAAGGAACTGAAGGATTTTCAGAGAATCAAAAAACAATCAGGAATGGAAGATTTCATTCATTGAGTATTATTCCCAAATTCCCTTCTCTTTGAAAAATTCATTCAACTGTTGATAGGTCTGACTTTTAACTAATATCTCACAATCATACATCTTCCATGTCTGATATTCATTTGATTGTTTTGTTACTGGTATTTTCTTATCTTCTACATGTTTCATTGAATAGGTAATTGCTTCAAACTCTACAATATCTAAAGGAAAAGGTAATTTAATTTCTCCTCCAAGTTTAGTTTCTTTATCATAACAATAAATACTGATTTTATTGATATACCTACCATAACTATTCAAGTATGGTTCCTCTAATAAACCTCTACTTACCCAAACTTGGGAGATTGCTTTATCATCTTTAGAAACTGTGGGTAAAATAAGAAAAGACATCTTGTATCTGTCCATTGTATTTTCTATTCTAATTCTCATAGTGATGAGTATTTTCGGATGATATAAATAATTTTCACTCATTTCTCCCAATCATTTCAAGTTTTTCATTCCTTCAAACATTATACATGATTTCGAGACAAAATTAATCATATATTAAGAATAAAATAGTGCTGAAA
>JAGLXK010000614.1 GCA_023132955.1 Candidatus Heimdallarchaeota archaeon | reverse complement strand
CACAGCTTTGAATATACTTTCAATAACAAACAAGTTAAAATTTCCTTATCTAAAAACACAATCCTTCTTCCAGTTTTCGATGAGAAGAAAAACAGACAAATAGGGTTCCTACTTGAAGGACCCATTGGGATAATCGCTGATTTACTTGTTCATTCACAGGAAGGAGCAGTAGGAGAAATTGTTGAAGAAACATATTCGAATGTGCTCCTCTTTCCTGTCAAGCTACCTTTTCTTAGTCCAGACCAAGTAAAGGAAATACAACCGTTAGAAGATATTTCCCCTCATGAGGAGATAATTAAAAAATATAGAGTTCAACTTGTTCATGAGGAATATATCTCCTACGAAGAAAGAGAAGGTATAATGATCCAAACATATAATCCAAGTTCTCTTTGGTTCATATCACAAGAATCTACTTTTTTAATAGATACAGAGGAAATAATAGGACGAAGAGGGGAAAAAAAGTTGTTTTGGCTAGTAAAGGATTCTTTTACTACAGTAAGCAATAAGGGATTAGTAAAGACAACCAAGGATTTATTTTCTGTAAATAAAGTTCAAAAGACTGTTCACAGAATTCTAGATACTCCCCTTGCATCAATCTTCTCTCAATTTAGTGAGATTTTTGCATCTATCTAGATTTCTTTTTTTATACAATGTTTTTTTCTAATTTGCTTCGAATAATTTTAGCAATCTGCTTTGAGATGATAGGAGGAACGGATTCTCCAATCTGGTTAAACATTGCCTCAACAGAACCTGTAAAAATAAAACTATCAGGAAAACTCATCAATCTGGCTTGTTCTCTCACAGACAAGGGTCTATCCTCTAGAGGATGGATAAACCTTGATTTACCCATTATTGTTGGAGCCAAATCTTTTTCATCCAACTTAGTCCAATTTCTGTTTTCCCGTGATGCCCCCTTGAAGTAAACAGCTGCATGTCCTTTTCGAATACCAATTCCTTCATTCTTTACCTGCTTTGCAAAAGGAATCCTAAAATGATTGGGGATATCATTTGGGTAAGAAGGTGAAGGTAAATCTAGCATAACCTCTTCGATTTTTTTCTTTCTCTGAGGAATCATTTCCAAATGAACATTAGATATGAACACCCTGTTTCGATAACTGGGGCAACCATACTTCTCAGAAGAAAGGAAGTTAAAGTGTATCTTGTTATACCCTATGGATTTAAATTCTTCTTTGATAATTTCTCTGCCTTCTGAATCTACTATTGGAACCACATTTTCGATAACAAAATAATTTGGAGAAAGGTCACCAATAATTCGTATTGCATGAAAGATCAGATCCCCTTGAGGAGTGTCATAAAAGCGTTCCAAGGGAGACTTCTTTCTTTTGGGATTAGCTGCTGTAAAAGGTTCACAAGGAGGAGAAGCTAAAACAACGTCAACTGTACCCTTCACTTCCTCAATTATTTCTAAACCATGAACTGTACGTATATCTCTAACCCAAACCTTCGAATCCGGAAAGTTTTGTTTATAAGTTTGAGCTGCTTTTTCATCAATTTCTATCGCCAATTTATCTTCAAAACCTTCCTGAACAAAACCTAAGCTTAACCCGCCTGATCCTGAAAAAAGATCTATAAATGAGAATTGTTTCTTTTCTGAATTAAGGGCCATTTTTGCAGCACAACTTCTAG
>JAGLXK010000613.1 GCA_023132955.1 Candidatus Heimdallarchaeota archaeon | reverse complement strand
GCATTAAAGCTAGATGAAGAAAGGAAATGGTTTTTCCTGAGCCTGTAGGGTAAGTAATTGAAAAAATTCTATTTTTTGTTATCCTATTTTCTAGCACACTATTTACTTCTTCCCAAAGTTTCTGTTTTAATTTTAGTAAAGGATCTTTTGTATCTTCATGTATTGGTTTAAACTCACTTACACGATAATTACTTACAATGTCTCCTTTAATTTTATAGTAATCATTTTCAAAAGATATCATATGGTTTTCTGAATTTTCAATGTGAGATTTTGCATCCCACTCATCTAAATCGCAAAGAATTGAATAATAATGTAATATAAGATGAAATAACCTATTATCACTACGAACATTATTCCATCTCTCTTCAAAGTCGTAAAAATAATCTTCTATCTCTTCATCATTAGAAATATTTAGAAATTTTTCAATTGCTAATGAAATAACTTTCTCAAGAAGTACATTATTTATTTTCAATTCAGTAAAATAGTCAATAAGAATATCTACTGAAGTTCTACTTGTAGAAGAATATTCTAGAATTTCTTGTATGATCTTGAATAAGTCTTTATATCTAAATTCTGTTCCAAATTTCATTATACCGACTAAAGGATTATTTGGCAAGATTCCTCTATTATGATGATTCAATATTGCATAGGTTATTGCAGTTAAATGAACTCTTGTTTCTTTTAATACTTCATCATCACCCATACAATCTTCTAACATCTTGAGTATTATTATCGACAATAATCCACCAATTTGGGAATGATATGTCAGTTTTTTATTTTCAAGAATCTTTCCTTTAATTTTCCTTTGAAAATAAGGGTTTATTTTACCAAAATCATGTGAAATAACAAGGGTTTTGTAAAAAACATCTAACAGTTCTTTTTGCTTTTGCGGATCATTTAGATGAACGATATACTTGTTCTTGTTTATGAATTTGATTACTTCAGCAAGCATGTTCTTAATATGCATTTGAAGTGATTGATCAGGACGGGCTAAAAAAAATAACGAAGAAGATTGATTTACAGACATAAAATTACCAGAATACAATTTTAGATGATTTGCCTTCAAAAACTACTTCTTTTACTTCATTGTCTTTGAAACATGCTTTTAAACCTTGATCATCTGAAGGTTCATTAAGAATCAAATGCTGAGATTCAGAAAGATAAACATAATTCTCTTCACTCAAAGATAATTTGCAGGGCACATTAAAAAGTATCGAGTATCCTAAGGAATCTAAGCTGATTTTTGTTTGGTCAAGGGATGAAACTGGGATAATTGAAACAACTTCATGGATTCCTTGATCAAGGCTGATTAGTTCTAATTTTCCAACATACAAAATTTGAGCTAGCATATTTGCATGACCAAGATATGGGGGATAACAATATCGGTTCTCTTCCAAACGTCTAATTAGTTCATCTCTTAACTCATTATCTTCACTATAAAAGAAAATTCGATATTTAACGTTTCTAAGTATATTTAGACTTACTGGAGCATTGAAACCCCTTTGATCTTTGGATTTTATTTCAAATGGATCTTTAGCCATATAAATTTTAACACCAGCAGATAATGAAATTGGATATTTTAGCTGAAGGTAATTTACAGTTAT
>JAGLXK010000612.1 GCA_023132955.1 Candidatus Heimdallarchaeota archaeon | reverse complement strand
ACAAGAGGTATCTTTCTTTCCTTCAAAAGATAATCAAAAATTTTGGGTGCTACTTGTCTATCTCTAGGACCAACAATGTAAGGTGGTCTAACTGCTGAAGCAAAAAAACCATACTCTTGTGCATACTTGAACACTAGTTTCTCTGCTATCCATTTAGTTTCATGATAAGGGTGATCAGATTTTTTTGGATAATCCTCTTTTATTGGTTGGTTTTTTACCTTGTAACCATAAATGCCAACTGTACTTATATGTAAGAATTTTTTCCCATTATTCCCAACAAATGCTTCAAGCAAATTTTTTGTACCAGTCACATTAACATCATAATATAATCTTGAGGGGATATTGTCTCTAGCTTCTCCCGCGGCATTATAGACATCATCTATTCCATTTAATGCCTTGATTAGAGATTCTTTATCTGTCAAATTTCCTTTAATGAAACTGATACCTAATTCTTCTAAAGCAGGATATTTCTTATCTGACCGAGTTAATGCTTTGATTTCTGTCTTTGGATATTCTTCTCTTAACTTCTTAGCAATAAAATATCCCACTGCACTAGTTGCTCCAGTTACCAATATAGTCATTTTCTTCCATTTAAAGTGGAATGGGTTCTATATATTTTTTTAGAGTAAAAAGGACTAGAAGCTAAATTATTTTAACTTCTGTTAAAGCGAAACGCTTTTTTAAACAGATTCTGTAACTAATTTATGATTAAAATTTACAGCACTCTTACACGTCAACTTAAAGAGTTCAAGACTATTGAACCTGGTGTTGTGAAGTGGTATAATTGTGGACCAACAGTTAATGGTCTCATGCATTTAGGACACGCTAGATCTGCTATAGCTTTTGATACCATCCGCAGATATCTCGAGTACAGAGGGTACAAAGTAGAGTATGTAATGAACTTCACAGATATTGAAGATAGGGTGATAGAGGTAGCAAAACAGGAGCAAAGAGCTGTACTAGAAGTTGCAGAGGAGTATCTAAGCTATTTTCGAAGGGATATGGCAAGTTTAAATCTAAAAGAAGCTACTGTACACCCTCGAGCCATGCTTCACATTAACCAAATGATTGAGTTCATTGAGGGGTTAATAGAAAAAGGATATGCGTATGAGAGTGGTGGTGATGTCTATTTTGATGTCAGAAAGTTCGAAGAATATGGAAAACTATCAAACCAGAAAATAGAAAATATTCTACAAGAAGGTACAGAAGATGCTGAGAATCCTAAGAAACGCTTTCCAGCAGATTTTGCTCTTTGGAAGGAAAAGAAAGAAGGGGAGCCATATTGGTTCTCGCCATGGGGAGATGGAAGGGTTGGCTGGAGTATCGAATGTTCCCAAATGTCTATGATGTACCTTGGCGATACTTTAGACATCCACAGCGGTGGTCAGGATCTTATCTTTCCTCATCATGAAAATGAAATTGCTCAGTCCGAAGCACTTACTGGAAAACCTTTTGCCAAGTACTGGCTCCATAATGGTTATGTTAATATCGATAAGGAGAAGATGAGCAAATCTTTAGGCAATTTTGTCAACATTGTTGATTTACTCCAACACTATTCTCCTGATGCTGTTCGCTTATTTGTCCTTCAAACCCATTACCGTAGCCCAATTACCTTTACAGAAGACGCTATAGATCAAGCTCAAATCACATCTGACAGGTTATTTGATATTGTCCTCTTGACTAAAAATTATGCAAATGATATTAAAGTAGATGAAAGTTTTCTTTCAGAATTGGACAAAGACTTACTAGAAAAAATTACTAAAGCTAGAGAGGATTTTGTCAAAGCGATGGATGAGGACTTCAATACCTCTAATGGATTTGCTGTAGTTTTTGATTATTCTAGAGAGGTCAATGACTATCTCCGAAAAGCTGAGCAAGTCAATGGAGCAGTAATCAGCAAAGCTGATGAATTGTTCAACGAATTCAGATCAATTTTCGGTTTATATGAAGATTTTAACAGTTACCTTTCGATGGAGTTAGTTGAAAAACTAGTTAAACTACTTGTCGAAATCCGTGGAGAATATAGAAAAGAGAAGAACTGGGGAATGAGTGATAAGATAAGGGATGAGTTGAAAGCTGCAGGAGTTTCTCTTGAAGATAATCCTAAAAGAGTCCTCTGGAAACTGGGTGAAGATAAAAAGTAAAAGAAACATATTCCTTAATACTCAACCGGTTCTTAACCAATAAACGCATAAAACATAAGAAACATCTGTTCTATAGGGATGTGGAAACTTCTCTTGCCAAAATCATATTCACCAAATAATATGGAACTTTAGTCTTGCTTCCCTCTTTGTTTCCCAAAGTCATATCTAAATCATAAGAAAGTGACCAGTTTTCTACAATAGCTTCTTCTCTGATTTTAGTAGATAATATTTCCCACTGTGTCCCAGGTTTCAACCCTTTTTCCTCTAATTCAATATAAACTTCTTGTAGGGTTGCTTCATGAGGAAAATGTCTAGCAATAGCTCGCTCAATTATTTCTACAATTTCTATATTTCTTCCTGAACTAAAAAGAGCTAGTGGTTTATTCGTTTCTGCTTTAGTTTCAGTGCCTTTCTTTTGAGGTATTGTTGCCCCATATGGTGTTTTCTCTGGTTTTAATTTTTGTTCAATCATTTCTGCTATTTCATCAGTTAGAACATGTTCCCATTTACATGCTTCTTCATGTATCTTTGACCATGGAACACCTAACCATTCAAGAAAACTTTCAGATAGTCTGTGCTTCCTCACAACTTTTCTAGCAATTTCCTCTCCCTCAGAGGTTAACTTAGCACCGTAATATGGCTTATACTCAATAAATCCTTTTTTTGATAATTTCTTAAACATTGAAGTTACTGTACCCGGATCTACATTCATCATTTCTGCTATTTGATTGGTTTTAACGTTTTTAGTACCATATTCAAAAAACCAGAAGAAAGTTTCTAGATACTCTTCTTCTGCAACTGTTACTTCTGTTTGATTCATGGGAAACCCTATAGGTTGTTATAGAAATCATTCACCTTTGAAATCAGGCTTTCTCTTCTCAAGTACAGCTTTTATTCCTTCTCTTATATCTTTAGTCCTAAAACAGGTCTTTATTCCTTTAACTTCAGCTCTATATCCTCCATCGATTGAGGTGCTAAGTCCTTTCTTTATTGCTTTCTTGGCTTCTCTTAGTGCAATGGGTGCATTATTAGCAATGACCTCAGCTTTTTCTAGCGCTTTTGCTTTTAATTCTTCTAGAGGAACTTTTTCACTAATCAAGCCCATTTCAAGAGCTTCATCAGCTGAGAATTTTCTTCCGGTTAAGATGAGATCTTTTGCAGTGTTCAAACCTACAACTTTGGGGAGACGATAAGTGCCACCCCAACCAGGTAACAATCCTATGGTGGTCTCAGTCAACCCAAATAACGCGGTATCAGCTGCTATTCGTATATCGCATGAAAGGGCTAATTCCATCCCTCCACCTAGAGCATATCCATTAATCGCTGCTATCACAGGAGTAGGATGATTTTCAATTTGTGAGAACACTTTTTGCCCTTTCTTTATAGCTGTCATCACTCTCCATCCAAGTGATGCAGTCCATTTTAAATCCACACCAGCTGACCAACTTTTGCCTTCAGCATAGATAATTACTGCCCTAACATTCTTCTTTTTCTTTAATGAATTGAGTGTAATAGATAACTGATCTAACAACTTATCATTGAGAGCATTCAGAGCTTTTTGACGATTAAGTGTAATTAATGCGATGTTATTATTTTCACCTACATAATCTAGTAGGAGTAAAGAATTATTCTCAGCCATGAACTAACTATCCCTAAGTCATATCTAAATTTTATGCAGTGTATTGTTAAAATATTTAGTGAAAGGAGAAAAATGCAGTAGAAAATAACTTAGGAGCATTAGACTGTACAATTCAAAAGTGAATAATACCAAAATAATACGATAAACATATATTTATCCGGCAAAAAGGCTGTACTTCAGCTGATGCTGGAAAGAAATTTCGTGTAGAAAATATTATGTCACCAAATGGTTAATCCACTTCATACCCGCCTCCACCTGGAGTCTCAATAATTATTATATCTCCCTTCTTAATTTCCTTAGTGATTTTAGATGGAAGACAAATTGATTCACCATCTTGTCTCAAGATATTGCGACCTTTGGAACCAGTTCCGCCCCCCAATAATCCAAATGGAGAATGCGCTCTCCTTTCACTTTGTATTGACAGTACAGCTTTTTCTGCTAACAACTCAACTGAACGACGAACACCGTTACTCCCTTGCCATTTTCCTGAGCCACCAGTATTAGGTATAATTGAGTATTCATGTATTCGCAAAGGATAATATCGTTCTAGAACTTCCACTGAAGTATTCCTAGTGTTTGTCATATGGCTGTGTTTAGCATTTGGAGGAATGTAATCCTTTCCTGCACCAATCCCTCCTGCAATAGTTTCATAGTAAGTAAATTGTACCCCCTTAGGATTAATCCCACCAATAATTATATTATTCATCGTTCCACTACTTGCGGCAGGTACTTCTTCTGGGAACAATTGTGCAAATGATCCAATCATAACATCTGTTATTCTCTGACTTGTTTCTACATTCCCAGCAGCTACTCCAGCAGGGGGTAAGGGATCCACTAAGGTACCTTTTTTGGTTATTACCTCTAAAGTTTCATAGAGTCCATAGTTTGTTGCATAGTCTCTAGAAACTAAACAACGAAGAATGTAATATGTTGCAGAGAGTGTTACTGCATAAGGAGCATTAATGTTTCCCTCTACTTGAGGGTCAGTTTTACTATAATCAACAATAAGTTTGTCACCTTTTCTTTGCACTTCAGCTGTAATTGCAATTGGTTCTTCCGTCACTCCATCATTATCCATATAATCAGTATAGGTTACAATTTCATTCTCAGGAATGGTTTTTACAAGATCCAAAGAAGCTTTTCTTGATCTTTTATTCAAGAAATCTATTATTTTCTGAACCTTATCTAGAGAGTATTTTTTCAAAAGAGCATGGAATTTTTTCTCACCAATCTTTGTAGAAGCTAATTGAGCTTGTATGTCTCCTTTCCGTTCATTTGGAACACGAATATTGTCAAGAAAATAATCAAACCATTCTTGATTTAAAACACCATCCCTTTCCAGTATGGTTGGATCTATGACAAATCCCTCTTCCTCTAAAGTATACTTCCCACTGGGCATAGAGCCGGGGACTACACCTCCAACGTCTGCATGATGGCATCTATTTGTAATATAACCTACTAATGTTCTATCAAAGAAAATAGGTTTAACCACAGATATGTCTGGAAGATGTGTTCCACCTAAATAAGGATTATTTGCAATGTAAATGTCCCCATCCCTGATGTTATCCTCACCAAAATGCTTGATTAAAGCTTTAACTCCCTCTGGCATTGCACCAAGATGAACTGGAATGTGCTCTGCCTGAGCAATCAATCTACCTTTGTGATCCATTATAGCACTTGAAAAGTCTAATCTATCTCTGATATTTGGGGAAAAGGCTGACCGTTGAAGAACGATTCCTGTTTCTAAAGCTACGTTCTTCAATGACTGATTAATGACTTGCACCTCTATGAGACTAAATTTAGAACTCATTTTCTCTCCTCCATTATTATGTATCCTAAACTGTTTATCCGCCCAATTACTGAAGGTGGAATTACAGTGGTGGTATCAAGTTGATCAATAATACAAGGTCCGCCTAGAACATTTCTTGATAGCAATTTTTGCTTATCATAAACTGGAATATCTATCCACTCTCCATCAAAATTAACCCTTCGGTTTGTTTTAATCGCATCTTTAGGTGGATTTTCGGAGCCCTTAGCTAACTTTGTGAATTCTATTCTTGGTACTTTACCAACTCCCCTTACAGACAAGTTTACTATCTCAACAATGAGTTCTTTATCAAACCAAGAATAATTCTGATCATGTAACAAATGAAATTTTTCAGTTACAGATTCTAGTTGATTTCTATCAATTGGGAATGTAACAGGTAAGGTTAAAAAGTCAGATTGACCTACATATCTCATATCTAAGGAATAATCAAAGGATTGGTCTTCGCTTCTAACCTCTTCACTTGTAAGAACTTCTTTCAGATTTTCCTCAATTTTCTTAAGTTTTTCATTCATCTCAGTAAAATCCACTTCTTCTTTAGTTTGAAGATAGGATTGTGTGTGTTCATGTTTAATGTCTGAGCAGACAAGTCCAAAAGCTGACCAAACACCAGGGAAGGGTGGAATAATAACCCCGTCCATTTCAAGCTCTTGAGCTATTTCCCAAACTTGTAAAGGGCCAGCTCCACCAAACCCTAGCAGAGCAAAATCTCTTGGGTCTAATCCTCTTTGTATTGTAACAACCCTGATCGCGTTAGCAATGTTATTGTTTAGTATCTTCCTGATGGATAATGCTAGTTCATCTACGGTCGCTATTTCAAGAGGGAAAGGTGATGACTTGATTTCATTTAATAGACTATTGAGCTGTAGAGTTGCTTTATCTTTATCTATATTCAAACTACCTGCAAAATTATCCTGATGAATATAACCCAGATACAGATTTGCATCTGTTAAGGTTACCTTATTTCCACCTAGAGAGTAGCACGCAGGACCAGGATTTGCTCCCTGAGACTCTGGTCCAACAGACAATAAACCATCTTTAAAGTTTGCAATTGACCCACCACCACTACCTATTGTTTCTACATCCACCATACTTGCAACTAGTGGGAAACCTCTAAATTCTCTTGATCTTAAAACAATTGGACCATTTATTAGAGCTGCAACATCAGTAGATGTTCCCCCTATATCAAGTGAAACTAAGTGCGTTCTGTTCAAGTGTTTAAGACTATCAGCTGCAGCTAAAACTCCACCCGCAAGCCCAGAATAAAGAGTTTGTATACCCGATTTACCTATCGAAGCAACATCTGCCATTCCAGTATTGGATTGCATAATAAGTAGAGGAGATTCCACTCCCAGATTTACTAGCTTACTTTTCAATCTAGATAAGTATGAATTGACCACTGGGCTAACTTTAGCATTAACTATTGTTGTAACAGCCCTTTCATACTCTTTGATTTGAGGACTTATCTCATGAGATGTAAAAACATTGTAACCCTTCTTCGAAAAGTATTCAGCTACCCTCTTCTCATGTTCTATGTTGAGAAAAGAAAAAAGAAAGGAGATGGCTAAGTTCCTAACTGACTTTGACTCAAACATCTGTAAAGAATTTTCCAATGAACGAAGATCAAGAGATTTGACAATCTTTCCATTACTATTAACTCTTTCTTCAACCTCGTAAAGAACATCTTTCTGGAAATTAACTGGATATTTCTGATTGAACTTAAGATTATAGAGTTCTGACCTTTGTTGTCTTCCAATTTCAACTATGTCTTTGAATCCTTTTGTAGTTAGGAAAGCAATAGGCGGACATTTGTCCTCTAGAAATGCATTTGTTCCTATTGTTGTCCCATGAACAATCACTTCCACTTCATTTTTTTGAAAGTGATGCTTTTCCATAATTTCGTTGAAACCAAAGATTATCCCCTCACTTGGATCAGCAGGAGTAGTAGAAGTCTTCCATGCAGAAATATGTCCGTTAGTTACAATAACATAATCAGTGAAAGTCCCACCCGTATCAATTCCAATTCTAACTTGCGATGATAGTTTATCCTCGTTCAAAGTTATTCAGATTACAGAGAATCTGAACCAATTTAAAGTTTAGCGGAAAACCATTTGATCGTTATAGAATTCAAATTTCTTCTGCTCTGTTTTATTCTCTAAGGTATACTTCCAATCCTTCTCAATTTTCTCCATTCTTGCTTTAGTCTTGTTTTCGTTCATATCTATCACCTATACTATTCACTAATTCATCTAAATTCAGATGCTAGGCTTATGTCACCAGCAGTGACTTTCTTCCTGTATCTTACAAGTAAACTATATATAAAAACACCAAAAACAAATTGCGAAGAACTGTTGTAAATTCCATTTGTATTTCATGATTCCAGGAATTGTCAAAGAACAAGCGTTAAAAGGTTAGAACTTCTACTTCTGCCATCAAAAATAATCTGGAGTTGAAATTGATGCCATACTTTTTACGAAAAATCTGGAATGACTCAATCTTTCAAGGTAAAAACAAAAAACGAAATTACTTTGAAGGTTGGTACTTCAAAATTGTAAACTCTGAGGAAGACGTGATTTATGCACTTATTCCAGGAATCTCTTATGATAAAGAAGGGAAAGGTATAGCTTTTATTCAATTCTTTGATGGAATTAAAGCGGAAACTACTTTCTTTGAATTTGATATTTCCACATTTAAATTCTCAAAGAAGGAATTTATAGTAGAAATAGGAGAAAACTACTTTAGCTCTGAAAAGATTAAACTTAATCTTTCTTCAAAGGAAAAGAAAGTAGAAGGAGAGATTAGAATAGGAGAATTAGTACCTTGGTCTAAGAAGAAGTTATCTTTAGGTGTAATGGGTTGGTATAAGCTAGTACCATTTATGGAATGCTATCACGGCGTTCTAGGTTTCGATCATTCTATTGAAGGAGAACTTTCAGTAGATGGAAAGAAAATCGATTTCACAAATGGCAAGGGATATATGGAAAAAGATTATGGTAAAAGCTTTCCTCACTATTATATCTGGATGCAATCAAATACTTTCGATAAAGAAGGTGTTTCTCTCATGGCTTCATATGCTAAAATACCTTGGTTAGGTAATGCTTTTGATGGCTATCTAGTAGGTTTTAGACACAATAAAAAACTATACAGATTTACAAATTATACTGGAGCAGAAGTTACCAAACTTCAACTAAAAGAAAAAGAAATTATACTTCGTGTTACTGATAAGAAGTATAGGGTTGAGATAACAGCTCTTAAATCCAAAGCAGTTAATCTTCACTCTCCAATTGATGGTTCAATGGTCGGAAGAATTTTGGAAAGCAATACTTCTGAACTTAAGGTTCGCTTAATCAAGCTCAGTAAAAAAGAGGGAGAAAGTATACTTTTTGAGGGAACTGGCAAAAATGCAGGTCTAGATATAGGTGGAAGGGTTGAAGAAATAAAGGAAATTCATTGAATACCTATCTATCACCACAACAATCTAAATACTTTTTATTGCATAAATAGCAGATAATGCTGCTAGCCAACTCGTTTTTGGATTGGTTGGTGAAGGATTGTTCTCGAAAAGGAAATTATATTTCCCAACTTCAGATTCAATTTCGATTGCATGAATGTTCTTTGAAATCGATGGATCAGCTATTATTTCAACTAATGTTTTTTCAGGACCTAATGTGGAGAGAGCTAAGCGTGCAGCAACATTAATACTCCTTGGAAAATATGTCGCAGCTAGTTTAGCTGTTCCTTTGAATATGACCACGGGTGAATGCTCATTTAATTTGATGTTGTTTGATTCAATATAGCTGTTGTTCCTAAAGGCTCTGTTTGGTTTTCTAGTTTGGAGTTTAGCAGATTTTATGCCTACCAATTTAATTGTTTCAACACAATCAAATCCACCAATAGCACCAGAGGGAAGTATAATGTTTTTTTTCTTTATCTCAGCTAATTGTTGATATTTGGAAAACAAACCAGGGAGAGATACAAATGCACCAATACTCATGGGAACGAAATATTTATTGCTTTTTATTATTTCATCAAATACTTCAGCTACTACTTGTTGAACTGCACATTCTACAACAATATCACAATCTTGGAAATCAGTTACATGTTGCATTAGTCTGATTGAAGGATGTTTTTCAGCAACATCTTTCATTTTTACATCGTCTATATCATATACAGCTTGGATAGACAGATTCTCATTCTCTTCTTCACTTACGGCATTCAGAATAGTAGTTCCTATATATCCCAGTCCAATTAATCCTATTTTTTTTGTCAATGAATCATGCTCCTAAACATTATCTTATACTCTCATAATCAGCTACCCAGTCAGATACTTCATCTAATCTCTTCATTTCGTCTTCATCTAGTTTAATTTCTAAAGAAGCAACATTTTCTTCTAATTGCTCAACTGAATTAGCACCTATAATTGGGGCTGTTATGAAGTCCTTTGCTAGTATCCAAGCGATCGCAACTTGTGTCATCTTAACTTCCTTGCTCTTAGCAATTTCCTTTACTGTGTCATGTATTTTCCATCTCTTTTCAGTAAAGTATCTTTTTTGTGCTCCTTCACTTCTTGGAGTATCTGGAAGAGGACCATCAGAAGAATACCTTTCTGTTAAGAAACCACCAGCTAGAGGACTATAAGGGATAACACCAAGGTCAAATTTCTTGATTACATGTTCCATTTGATGTTCAACGAGCATTCTCCTAACAATGCTGTAGGGTGGTTGAACTGTTTCAAAACGAGCATAACCATTCTTTTCGCTTACCCAGAAGGATTCTACCAACATCCAAGGATGTATATTTGATGCTCCTACGTAGTTTACTATCCCCTTATCTACTAGTAGATTCAATGCATGTAATGTTTCTTCAATAGGTGTGTCATTATCAAAACTATGAATCTGATAAAGGTCAATCCAATCAGTTTGCAATCTCTTAAGACTACCAGTAATTGCTTGATGAATATGTCTTCGTGATAAACCTCGATCATTAATATCGTCAGACATAGCTCCTCGAAGTTTAGTTGCAAGAACTAAATCATCTCTTGTACTCCTATCATTTAACCATTTTCCAATTATTTCTTCAGTTTTACCTGCATGACTGTTTTCAGCCCAGTAACTGTAAACATCCGCAGTATCAAAACAATTGATACCTAATTCTAGAGCCCTATCCATTATCTTAAATGACTCTTCTTCGTCTACTCTCCATCCCATTTGCATTGTTCCAAGGATAATTGGTGATATCTTTACACCTGTTGTACCCAATCTTTTGTATTCCATAATGAAAGTTAATACAAGTTAGTTAAAAGAATTGTTTTTTCTCTTTTAAATAGAGAATATTTTTTTAATTGTAGCTAGAATCTTTGTTAGAAGAGTTTCTTGCTTTTCTCCTTTTACTGCTTCTTTTGCCCAATAATCTTGTCTATTATGAACTAATCTGTGTTCACCTTTACAATGGGGGTGTAATGGCATCTTACATATATTACATATTGCCCAAGTTGCACCACAAGTCTTCTTTCCAGAATCTAAAGATTTTCCACAATGTCCACATTTTCCCATTAATGGCATAGGTGGATATGCAACAACATACACTTATCAATATAACGCAAAAATTAGAGGCTTATTACCACATCTTTTGCTCTCTTTCCGCTCATGTATTCAATATCGATTTTTCCTATAACAACTCTAGAAATAGATTTCTCAGTTAATTGTGCCTTTTCAACTTCTTCTGGTTTATTATCTAGTTTCCTTATCATGGCTTGTAAAGCAGCTTTCTTCTCCTCAAAATCTTCAATGAATGTAACTTTTCCTTTGAATTGAGTTGTAGCATAAAGATGATCACAAGAACCTTGAGCGTAACCTTCATCCATAAGTGCTTGAACCCAGACAATGTTGTTTTTCTTAAGAATATCAATTTTCTTTCCCTCACTGGCACAATGGAAGTAAATACGATGTTGCTCAGGATCATAACCATGACTTAAGGTTACTAAATAGGGAACATTGTCTTCACACATAGCAATAGTTATGTGTTTAACTGTTTGGAGAATATATTTCATCTCTTCAATACTTTCTATTGCTTTTTCTTTACGTCTCATGCCTCTCATTTAGATGTCACTTGAAGAAAAAAATCTTCATATGTTATATCTTTTTGGTAAAGGAGAAGAGAGTGAAGCTAGCAAGAGAAATGTAGGGGTGGAAGCAATGCGGAGGTGAAAATCACCAGGCAGATATATGAGCTAGCTTCAGAATAAATACTAGTTCTATGCTTAAAAACCCAAAAGGAAGAATTACTAGTTAAAGGCAATGAGTAATTTGAAGAAAGAAAAATTGGAGCCCAGAGCGTGATATTCAACGTTTCAGAACGCATCTGAAACAATTCTTGAACACGCGACAACTGGATCTTCAGTCCAGCGCTCTCCCAGCTAAGCTATCTGGGCATCCTTGTTCTATCCTTTTTGTTCTTCTTTCCATTAAAAGTTTTTTGTTCCGTTTCTTTGTCTATTGTTTGTTGAATTTAAACTTCAAAAGGTAAGATATAATAATAACCACGCGTTATTTGTGTTGAGGATTTAAGATGGCTCAAGATAGATATTATTCAAAAAAAGATTATAAGGGTGATTATTCCGCTTTTGGAGTCGCTATAGCATTCACAATTGTTGGAATTGTTTCTCTCGTTCTTAGATA
>JAGLXK010000611.1 GCA_023132955.1 Candidatus Heimdallarchaeota archaeon | reverse complement strand
TCAGCTATTACCTTCAGTGATCCAGGAGGACCAACTTCAACACTTTTACGAATTAAATAGAAGATTGTAGATGTTAGACTAATCAAAACAAAAGCTAAAGTGTAAAAGATATATCTTCTGCTGAAAAGTACTTTAAAACCGCTAGTGAAGATATTTTTGATATATTTATAGAAAGCTTTCTCAACATATGACATGAATGACCAATACCTTCGGTCTATAAAAAAAGTTTGGGAATTAGTGCATGTTTAGTATCAATGATTATTATCCACTATTTTTTTCTAGAATCCTCTTTTTCAAAAACTGTTATATAATCTCTTAATAGAATATTAGAGGATACTAATGTTTGAGATTTTCGAAACCTTTCTCTTTGACGGAGATGGAGTTTTGTATAAAGAAAATTCACCTCTTCCAGGAGCTATGGAATTTTTACACTTGCTTGAGAAGAAAGACAAGCAAATTTTCATTTTAACTAATAATAGTACAAAGACACGAAAAGAATTCCAAGATAAACTAAAGAATTTGGGCATTTCTTTACCTGTAAATCATATTTTAACTTCAGCCTCTTTAACAGCTGAATATTTGAAACAGAAAGCCCCAAACTCTTCTGTGTATGTTATTGGGGAGCAAGGTTTGAAACAAGAACTATTGCTTGCGGGTTTGGATGTTGTTAATAATTGGGAAGAGAAAAATGAAGAAGATATTTTCAATTTAAATTTTGACAATATTGATTATGTTATTACTGGAATGGATCGAAATTTTAATTACACGAAAATAGCGAGAGCAACTCATATACTTGTAAATTATAAAAATGTTCAATTCATAGCAACAAATGGCGATTTTACATTCCCAACGGTTAAAGGTCTAATCCCGGGGGGAGGTGCAATGATTGCAATGCTTGAAGCATTATCTAACAGGACTGTCGAAATTATTATTGGAAAACCTGCTCCTTTAATGTATGAAACGGCAATCTCGATAGCTGAATCGAAAAAGAATCTCTCGATAATGTTTGGAGATAGAATTGAAACAGACATATATGGAGCTAATAAAGCAGGGATAAATTCTTG
>JAGLXK010000610.1 GCA_023132955.1 Candidatus Heimdallarchaeota archaeon | reverse complement strand
ACTGTTCTAAAGCAATAAAGGGGTCTACATGCCCTCGACAGATGATTTCACCAATGATAAATAAACCTAACACATATTTTCATTGCCCAAAGTGCAATTTTGATTTTATCTGTACTCAAGCAACAAAAGTTGAAAATGGACTTGACAAATTTGGCTATCCTCAATTTAAGCAAAATATCTGTAGGAAGTGTGAAACTCCTCTGATAGAGAAGAAATGGCCTTTAGAATAATTAAATCACTTATATGGTCTATAAATTCTTACGAAATTTTCTTTAACAATATTATCTGTTAATAGAATACTAAAGACTTTATATGTAACTTTAAAATAACTAGCTCTTATGGCTTTAAAATGGAAATTTATTATTAACCCAAATGCAGGATCAACTCTTTGTGTTAAAAGGTGGGAAAAAGCTGAACCCATTGTAGCAAAAAGTGGTATAGACTATGATGTTGAATTCACAACTGCACCAAAAGAGGGTATGGAGAGAGTTAAGAAAGCAGTTAATGAAGGTTTTAATAGAATTATTGTTGCTAGTGGAGATGGAGTTATCAATGAAGCTGTAAATGGACTGATGCAGCTATCTGAACAAAAACGAAAAGCTGTAGCGTTTGGTGTTTTACCATTTGGGACAGGAAATGATTACAGTACATTCTTAGGGCTGCCCTGGAACCCTGAAAATGCAATTAACACGCTCTTAAATAAAACAAAAGTCTCCCCTGCGTCTGCAGGTAAAATAGAACAACCAGATACTGGTGGTTCATGTTTCTTTGGAAATTGCCTTGATTTTGGGATTTCTTCACTAGTTAATATTGCTAATGCTAGAGGAGAAATGAGTTGGATGACAGGTCCATTCAAATATACGCTTCTAGCAATCAAGAAGCTAGTTTCTGTTAAACAAATACCTGGAGTAGTTATATTGGACGATGGTGAACCTATTGATTTTCGTCTCATGCTTCTAGCCATTGGTTTCAAAGCTTTAGGCGGAGGAATGCTAGTGTGCGTTGATGGACATCCGCAGAATGATTTCTTTGATGTGTTTATTACAGAAAACATGTCTAAATTCCAGACTCTTATTGGTATTAAGAAAATCCACAAAGGCGACCACAAATATATGAAAAATACCATTTATACACAAGCTAAAAAGATAGAAGTGAAATTAGAAAAACCTATTGCAATGGAACATGATGGGGAGATTTGGGAACCACAAGATATTAGTAAACATGTAATAGCTACTATTCTCCCTAAAGCATACAATGTTTTATACAATACCGAACACCCTTCATTAAAATGGTTAACCAAAGAGGAACTAGAAAAAGGTGTGAAACCAGATGGATCTCCGCATGGCATGACTCATTGGGCAGGTAGAACTTGGCAAGAGAAAAATTAGGTACAAACCACTCTTTATTCTTTTTATGCAATCTTAACTCCAGAAAAAATAAGCAACTATTTAAACATTAAAACGTAGAGTTTCTTTGATATGGTCTTACACAAGCAGCAAGAAACCATTCAAGGGAAGAGAAATGTACTAGAAACCAGAACTAATTTTTTCATGGAAAAAAAAACATGGATGTTATTGTTTGTTGCTACTCAGGTCTGGGTGGCCATAGTTCCTTATCTTTATGCACAACTTATTTGGATAGATTTTGGTGTGGGTTGCGTAGGTATGCAACCATTCATAGAATCTATTACAATAATGTTTGTGATTGCCCCAGTATTCAATGTCTCTTACATGCTTTATCTTTATCTTAGGAAAGAAATTAAACTGATCCCAGCACTTATGTCTCCTATATTAAGTTCTGTTATAACTCTTATTACTTCTTTCACTATAATAGTACCAATGTGTTAATTATATTCCAATTCCTATCAACAACATTGAATATCCAATGCTTAGAAAAGCAAAAAACAGCGTGAGAGGGAGCATCTTAACAATATACTGCAAAAAGGAAATCTTATCTCCTTCGCGATTGAGTATTTCAAGTGCCATGAGAATAGTAATGGAACCTAAAGGTGAAAGAGCACCGCCAATATTTCCTCCTAAAACAAACCCTATCCAAAGCCCGGGTACAATACCTTGAGGTAGGGTTTGGAAAATATATGAGAAAATCAACGCAGCTGAAGCTCCATTTAGAAAACCTGTAATTGGCAAACCTACAACACCTATTATTACAGCAACGATCAATTGACCACCTATAGCAATTTGCCCCGTTGAAGGATTCGTTGTCAGGAAACTAGTCATTATTTTGGTAAGTGGCGATAATGCACCAGATGCGGTTAAAACACCCATTAAAACAAAAAGTGCTATGAAGAAAACTATCATTCCCCATTCAACTCCTTCCTCAAGATAATGTTTCAAGTCTGCTCTAAACATAAAAACACCTATCACTGAAACAATTAGTGCAACAAATGCTACATCTGGAAATTGGAATATTGTTTTAGCAAAACCCCCTGACGCATTTTGAATTATAGGTACTTCTTTTATTTGAGTTAGAGCAATACCAATTAAA
>JAGLXK010000061.1 GCA_023132955.1 Candidatus Heimdallarchaeota archaeon | reverse complement strand
TGGGAATATCTTCTGCTTAAAAGAATTGAAAGCATTGGTGGTTTCTGGCAAGGAGTAACTGGAGCCCCTGAAAAAGGAGAAGATTTGCTAGATGCAGCCAAAAGAGAATTGTTAGAAGAGACAAGTTATATACCGAACTTTATTTTTCAGACTGATTTTTCATATAATATTAAAATAGAAGAAAAATACAACAAGGATTATCCTGAAGGTGTTAAAGATATTCCTGAATATGTTTTTGTGGCAAGAATCAATCAACCTGATTTACCTAGTATTGATCCAAAAGAGCATGATCAATGGAAATGGTGTTCTTTTGAAGAAGCAATGAAACTGCTCAAGTGGGAAGACAACAAAAAAGCTCTAGAGCATGTAAAAAATATATTAGAAGAAAAATAACAGAAGTGAATTCTTACTCTTCACTCTGTTTGAAAGATTTGATAACTTTAATTGCTCTATATCCTGAATAAATAGAACTCATAGATAGTGCAACAGAACTGAATATTATTGCCGCTAAAGGAGTCAGCAGGAAGTAGAACAGTATTGAAATAATCAAGCTGCTTGCCAAAAATCCTGAAAAAAGTCCTAAAGAAGGTATCATCCATCCTTTAAACACATAAATTTCTGTAAGAATGCCTATTCTTAGACTTCGCAAGTTTTCATATTGTTCTTTTAAATCATATCTATTGTTCTTATTTTTTTCAAGGAGTCCAAGTTGTTCTAATCTTTGAAGGTGATATTGAGAATGACTAGCTGATTTAAATCCTAAATCTCTTTGAGTTTCTCTAACTCCAACATCTTTAGCTTTCTTTAATGCATATACAAATACGCGTAAAGCTGTTCCAGTTAAAGAAGAGATTATATCTTCATCATTCTTCTCAGTCATTCAGGTTTCACCAATTTCAGAAGTATGGAGCGAATAAAGTACTTAAAACGGATATATATTCATCAAAAGCACTTTCTGGTTCAAGAACTGTTGCTCCAATCATGTTAATAGGGGCTTGATAATCTCCAGTCCAAGTTGTTGATTGGAATAGAACTAAACTTTCCATGTTGACATACAAATAGATAACAGTACTGTTTTCAAGATACAACTCTGTTATCCATTTCATATTAGGTTGCTCTCCTCCTGATGAATAGGTGTCAACTCCCCAAATTCCTACTTTTTCAGTATTATTAATTGATTCTAATAATCCTTGACCTATTTGGTTTACTTGATTTGTTGTGAGTACAAAGTTGACTTCCTCTATTGGATCAATGGCATATCCTGTAACAGCCCATGAGTAGGTAACATTATCACCAACTCTATCAAAAGTTGCACTTATCATTCGACTATTTATCTGAGCTGTCGCATTTCCAATGATTTCCACATGTACTACATTGGATATCAAAGCATATACTGATTCAGCCAATTGTGTTGAGAATGAGTCTACTTCAGGATTTGGTGTAGTTGGGTCTTGAATACCAAAGTATACTCCAATTCCCACAATCCCTCCTGTAACAACTGCTATACCAAAACCAATAGCTAGCCATTTAATGAAACTACTTTTTAAGTTTCTTGAGATTGCTTTACTCAATATTTTTTCATCACTCATTTTCATCATCTGAAGTGTACTTACTTCGAGAAGCTCATGCTCAAAGACTCTTATAATAAAATGTTTTGTACAGCCATTATTAAATCTTGTACAAGAATTTAAACAACATTCTATCGTTAAACAAAAACTGTTTTTAATCCCCTTTGTCTACCTTATTTGAATGTGGTCATCATGAAAGTTGATGTAAAAAGGATTAATCTAAAGGAAAATGACTTACCTCTAGTCATTCTAGGGGTTTTAGAAGAAGCAAAAGAAGATGTTATGCTTAAAGAATTAAATGAAACTGTTTGTGAAATTTTAGATCTCGGTGATTT
>JAGLXK010000609.1 GCA_023132955.1 Candidatus Heimdallarchaeota archaeon | reverse complement strand
CTCCAAAAACAAATGCTCCTGTTAGATGTTGTAATGGAACACAAGCAACATCTCCTGCAGCATAGAGTCCTTTGAGAGTAGTTTCTGTTTTTTCATTAACTACGACACCAGTTAATCCATGACCACCACAAAGTTGATACTCAGTTTCTCCTAATTCAATAAGGCCTTCTCTAAAGTCAATACCTCTATTGTCCCAAAATTTCTTCTGAATTGGTCGTTCTGTTGTGAATAGTATTCGTTCTATTTCTTGTATTCTTTCCTCGGAGAGGTGATTCATTTTTATGAAAATTGGTCCTCTGCCTTCTCGAAGCTCCTTTAGCATAGTTTGAGTTGAAAGATACTCCAGTTCAATCGTTTCTCCAAGGGCATTGATAACTTCTGCTCCACGTGTCAAAGTGATGTATAATAACGGACAGTTAAGATCTTTGATGAGTGGTGAACAATTAGTATATTCAAAGCCTGTTAATTGTGCTCCTGCCCGATAAGCTAAGGAATACCCATCACCAGCATTTCCAGGATAATCAAATGTTCCATAAAGATATCCTGAATTTGGAAGAGAAAATCTGGCACAACCACCATTTGCAAGAATAGTTGCTTTTGCTTTGCAGACAACAAATTCACCTGTCCTAATGTTAAATCCCATAGCTCCATTTATTTTCCCTTCATCCACCAGAAGACTTGTAATTATGGTTCGATTGATTACTCGTACTCCTGCTTCTTTGACCTTCTCAGCTAAGACAAGTTTCAATTCTGGAGAATCCATTTCAAATAAGAATTTCCCTTTCGCATGAACTTGCAGAGAGATGTATTTATCTTCATCATCTTTGGGAAAACGAACACCCCAATTCTCAAGACGTTTTAGCATCGAGAAACTCCTCTCAGCCATAACATAGCTTGGTTTGTAATCTATAATTCCTTCAGTAGCTATGCGTGCTGAATTAATGTATAACTCAGGAGTAGTAATACCTGGTTGCACCACAATATTTAGAGCATCCATACCCATTGCTATCGAACCACTTCGATTTATTTCTCCTTTCTCAATAATAAGGACATCAATATCTGGATTTTGCTCCTTTGCAATAATCGCAGCCATACTACCAGCACTACCACCACCAATAACAAGAATATCTGTTACCAAATCCATCTTTTTACCCAACTACCATTTCAATCTCAAGTAAAGGATATATTCGTGTAATGATATTAAGAGGTAGATTGTAAATTATAAATATTGTCAGCATAACCTTCTTTGGACAGAACAACTTCAAAGTTCCTCCAATTTCTTTATAAATATTATTTTGAATTAATCCTTGTGATAAGAAGTAAAATAGCAATTAGTACTAAAAAATATTATTCTTGTGAGATTACAAAGAAAATTCCTGTTAAAATATCAATTCTAGCAATCAATGGTCCAGAAGGACTTGGTTTTATTGAAGCATTAGACAATAAAAAAGAGACTCTTGAAGAATATGTAAAACAGATGAAACAATCTGATCAGATTATTGATATTAGCATCACTCACAAAACGCCTTCAATGTATTGGAATAAAGTAAAACACAAGTTAGATTATCCATCTATTCATGATTCCATCCTTGAAAGTGGAAGTATGACAATTTTACCTATAACAATTGAAAATGGAATTCAATATCACAATATCCTTTCTCCTAGCTCAGATAGTTTTAGAAATCTATTAACAAAATTAAAAGAGAGATTTACTGATATAGACATTCGAGCATTGTCTTCTAAGCCTACTAAAACATTACAGGATTTCTTAACAGATAAACAATTTGAAGCCATTATGCTTGCTCATAGAAAAGGATATTATGAAATTCCTAGGAAATGTACTCTTTTAGAAATTGGAAAAGAATTAGGTATTAAAAGAGTCACTTGTCAAGAGAGAATACGTAGAGCTGAGCTAAGAATAATTGATTTTTATGTAAAAACTAATTTATTTAGTAGTTATGGATTTTATTAAGATTAGTTAAGAGAGTTTTAGTAATAACCATAAAACATTGCATTAAGTTTTGCTACTATAATTATTCTCAGATATAGAAAAAATAAAACTAAAATCTAATTTTCTCTTTTTCTCTCTAATTTTTTTTCTTTTTTTCTCCTTATAGATTATGCAGGTATGTTATATGTTGATATAATAGAAAAGATTTATTTATCTTCTCTTAATTTTTTATTGATAGGCTAATAAAATAAGCCTATAAAAATAAAGGTGTAAAAAAATGAAGAACAGGAAAAAAACCCTTTTTGGTTTAGTTTTTTCTGTATTGTTACTTGGAATTTTATCACCACTATTTTCCCCTTCTTTAACAGTAAACGCTCAAACAGACGGGTACATTGAAGTTTTTGTTTATGATTCTATAACTTTAGATCCCATCTTTGGAGCACAAGTTGAGCTATACGATGAAAATTATAACTATATAACTATGGGGGGTACAAATATTGATGGTTTCTACAATTTCACCGATCTTGGTGTTGGTGGTTACTGGGTTGAAGCATGGTTAGGTAACTATGAATGGAGTAGTTTTTATGTTACTATCGATTATGACGGAGAAGGAGAGTATTTAGAAATCCCCCTTGTAAAAATTTTCATAGCTGGAGATGGTTTCATTGATGTATATGTTTATGGTAGTGATACTCTTGCTCCTATTGAAGATGCAGAAGTTGACTTATTCAGTTTAAATTATTATTGGATTCATGGTGGAATGACAGATGTTGATGGTTTCTATAATCTCACCGGTCTTGGTGCTGCTACTTACATTGTTTCCGCTTCTGCTGATGGCTATGAATGGGATAATACTTATATTACTATTGATTATGATGGTGAAGGAGAGTATTGGCTATTCTATCTTGATCCAATTTTCATACCTGGTACTGGTTTCATCGATGTTTATGTCTATGATAGTTTTAGTTATGATCCGATACAAGGAGCACATGTTATGTTATATACTCCGAGTTGGGACATTCTAGCTGAAGGACATGCAAATGTTGATGGTTTCTACAATTT
>JAGLXK010000608.1 GCA_023132955.1 Candidatus Heimdallarchaeota archaeon | reverse complement strand
TATTTTGTTCTTTACGAAGGAAATTGTATCACTCTCTTATATTTTAAATTGGAAATACTTTGGTTACAGCATTTATATTTATTCCTACCAGATTGTAGGAAACCAATTTGAAATTGGATCAAAAATGATGTACAGATAATTTCTAATCGCATAAAAAATAGCACCAATGACTGCTCCACAAATTGCTCCTCCAACAATATCCACAAAATAATGAACTTCTAGTGCTATTCTTCCATAACAAACAGCTATTGCCCACAGTGCAAAAATCCAACCAAATGTTGGAAAAACAAGTATCATAAACATTGCTAAGCCACCCATTCTTGAAGCATGACCGCTTGGAAAACTAAAATGATCTCCAGTTGAGATATATTTTAGAGCTACTTGTTCATTGGGTCTTTTTCTTTTAGTAAGGTATTTTATTGTAGTAGTAGTTAGTCCAACAGCTCCTGCTATTGTTATCTGAATTAAATTATCTGACCTTTCCATGAAGACATCTAAAATGAAGAATAAGATTGAAATTACAAACCAAGGTTGTGCATTCCCAGAAAGAGCAAAAAAACTAGCTATCTTGAGATTCTTTTGAGATTTTTGAGCTATTCTTTTAGATATTTTCTTATCCCATTCATCAATTTTCTTGAATAGCTCTTCCATAGAAATTACCTTTCAAAATTGTATTTAAGTATGAGTATTTATGCATTAGAACTTCTAATCATAGATTTCTTTGTTCTCATTATAATATCTTCTAACTTCCTCTAATTGTTGGGGTCTATCCACATCCATAGCTATTTCTGGATCTTCATTTATAACAGCATGAACTCCATCTATAACCTTAAACACCCTTCGATTAATTGATTTCATAAATTTATCTAGAGATAATCTTCTGAGTAAAAATCGGACAACTAGAAAAGGATTAAGGATAATTAGTTGAGATAGTACATTCTTACGTTTATCTGTTAAATCATCCATGAGTTTCTCATAATTCAACATTTTTCTAACATTGAAGATAGCGACATCCGCTCCGCAAACATGGAATTTATTTTTAAATTTAGCATAGGTCCTGTTTGAATTAGGAAATTTAGCTTCCATAAATTCTCTTGGAATAACAGAGTAGTAAAAAACACCATCTAAACCTTCACCTGAAGCTGCTTCGCATTTTTCAATAGCTCTTGTCAATATCTCAGGAGTTATCAAAGGAATATCACTGGTAAG
>JAGLXK010000607.1 GCA_023132955.1 Candidatus Heimdallarchaeota archaeon | reverse complement strand
TAAAATCCAACGTGATTTAGATAGATCTAATAGGAGAAGAGAGAGGGAGGAACACAGACATGTAAGAGAACCCAAACCTCCTAGACCACCTAGACCTGTAGTTAAACCTAGACCTCCAAAACCACTCAAACCTGCCAAGCCTATGTTCTCAGAAGATGATTTCAAATTTAATTTTGATTTTGATTGGGACTCTAATGAGTTCAAAGACAAAATGAAAACTATTATGAAAAAAGTTGAAAAGGCTTCAGAAGAGGGAATAAAAACAGCTAAGAAGGTTTCAGAAAAAATTTCCAAAGATTTGCATAAATTTTTGGAGAAAGAAACTGAAAAGATTACTAGAGCTGTAGAATTATCGGATGAAGATTATGCAGAGATGAAACATGATGTTGACGAAGCACGCACAAGTATTGCTGAAGTTCAACGAGAAGTTGATGAATCTCGAAGAGGTGTTGATGAAGCTAGAAGAGGTGTTTCTTCCATCCAACGTCGTTTAGAACAGGCATATAGAGATAATGATATCGAGAAACAAGTAGAAACCGAGAGAGAACTCAACGAAGCAGAAAAAGAGCTCATGGATTCTATGTCTCATCTAAGTAGAACCCGATCTGAAGTTGCTCAAACTAGAAGAGAATTTGCTAGACTTCAAAGAAGAGCAGGAAAGATACGTGCCGCTCAAAAAAGAGGTCATGGTCCCAGAGTGGTTATAGGATCCAAAGACTATGATTCGGAGGGTACTATAACAGAGTATGTAGCCAAAGTTGTTAACTCTGTTGGTAAGAATTTGGAATCATCACTCCGTTCAGCTGTTGGTCAAGGAAAAAAGGGTGTTAGAAGGGCTTTAAGTACTGGAAATAATGCAAAGGATATAGTTTCAATTCACACTAGTGGGGGACTAGATGTTGATGCACTTGAGAAGTTTTACGAAAATGCATCAGAATTACTCTCTGCTTTAGGCGACAAGAACCGACTTAAGTTATTGAAGATTCTAGAAGATTCTCCCCAATATCAAAAGGAACTTTCTGAAGATACAGGATTACGTGGGGGCACTTTCAAACACCACACAGACATTCTGCAAGATGAAGGGTTCATTACTCGTGAAGCCATTAGAGGACGTTATTTAATTACTCAACTGGGAATCGAAGCTCTTAAACTTGCAGAGATGATTTATTTTCGTGAAAAGCAATTAGAAGAAGAAATTGACATAGATATTGAGGATTAGGAAATTAGGAGGAATTTAGATGAGACTGAACATTAAAAACCGACCTTTGAAAATAACCCACAGCTTTGAATATACTTTCAATA
>JAGLXK010000606.1 GCA_023132955.1 Candidatus Heimdallarchaeota archaeon | reverse complement strand
CTAGTGTCTTATCGAAATAAACAATACTAAAACCATATATTGGTAGAAATCCAATGTAGAAAAACATAATTTGAAGAGCTATTTGTGTGTAAATTGTTTTTGAAGATTCAATTTTTGCTGTGAAAAGAACTGTTTTTGCAGATAAAGATACAGCTGCTAAGACAAAGAATATTGATATGATTACCAATATAACTCCTAAAACCCCCGAACCTACAGGTATTTTGTGTCTTACAAAACTATTACGGATTAGTGCTTGTCCTCCTCCTAAAAGCGCAGCTAAAATTATTGCCCCCAATGGATTGAGTGTTTTTGGTTTTTTAATTACAGGAGCTTTGTTTAGTAGGTCTTTTTCAGTAATTACCACTTAAATCCCCTCTGAAGGTTCTTTTGCAAGTTCATTTTCGCGTAAATACCTTTCAGCTGCTCTTATAACTTTTCTTGTGTTTTCAAAAGTTAAAGTTTCCAAAGTTTCTTCATAGGTACACCACAGGAATCCTATATGTTCCTTTGAAATTTTTACTTCAGTTGTTGATGATATCCCTATTAGATAAATGACTGTTTTTTTGATTTTCTGAGAACCTCTTGTGAAATAATAAGTAATTTTATGTTGAAACTCTTCCAAAACGGATATATCTTCTATTCCTGTCTCCTCGAATGCTTCTCTGAGGGCAGCTTGAATAACTGTTTCCTTCCCCTCTATCCTGCCTTTGGTCAACCCATACCGATTCTCTGTTATCCTGCTTCGTCCATAGTTGAGCAGTAGATAGCGGCCAGAATTATATATTACAATGCCCGCAGAGGTTTCAAGTTGCATAGTATCATCGGCGTTTTTATTAAAGATTTGACTTTTTATTAATAAGCTTATTGTAATTGTCTAGAAGTAGAGATAGTTTTATGAACAATTAAATCGATAAAAAGAATAATGATTCATCTGGTTGCTTTCATTGATATTGAGATAGGTCTAGGGCGGACTATTTATCAAGATAACACTCTTCAAGTCAGTGAAGCTTTAATCTGGCCAATGATTAGTGCTCTCAATAATTTTGTTATTGAGTGTACTGCAAGTGATAGAGGACTAGTCAATGCAGCTTTAGAAGACATAAAGATATACCTATATTCACCTTTGGGAGAATCGAATCCACTTAGAATTGTTTTTTTCACAGATTTATTCGATAATAACGAGTACTTGGAGAAAAAAGGACAAGCTATCTTCAGTGTTCTATCAAAGTATATCTCATTTGAAACCTTTGATCCTCCAACTGAAATTATTGGAAGAGCAAAAGCAATAGCAAAGTACACCCAAAATTTTCCAACAGAGATTTTAAATCCTCAATTCTTGGATGAATTAAAACGAAAATTGAAGAACCTTGAAGAAGCCGAAAGCATATATGTTGCAGACTTCTTCATTGGTGATATAGATCAAGGGAAAGTATTCACATTTATAGAAAGCACTGAATTACAAGAAAAAGATAGTGTTTTATTGTTTTCAGAATTATTAACTGCGTTCTCAATTGACAGTGAAATATTCGTTAAATCGTCTCTTTCAAAAAAGGAAAGGGATGGATTAGAAAACCTAGATATCGATACAAATGAGTTAATGGAAGGATGGTTCTTGAGACAACTATCTGATCAAGAAAGTGATTTCTGGTTAGTATGCTACTTCTATTATGATGAAAGAAGGGAGGAGGAAGTTAAACAGTATCTGAATTGGGCAACAATTAAAATAAAAGAAGAATTAAGTGTACTTAACCTTAAAAGACCATTCTGAAGTAATTAATCTTCAACTGTTTTTTCTTCATCATCTTTATCTTCCTTGATAGGGAACTTCCATGCCATTAGAAGATTGAATGGAAGGAGAACCATACTGATAATAAAAACAGCTAGAAAATTGACTCTCGAAATAATCACTCCAGCAAGAATAGCTGTTGGAAACCAACCCAATAGATGAAGTCCTTGAACCATACCATAAGTTTCAGCTCTTCGCTTTTTATCAAAATTAGTTAAAATAGACATTATTCCTGGCATCCAGAATGCAACACTCGCACCCATTCCTACCCACCCAATCATGATTATGTACAATCTATACTGTGGAAGAGTGAAATACGCTATAATATTAGAAGTGAAGAATAAACTTCCTGTAAGTTGACTCAGAAGTAAAAGTTCTGTTTTTTTCAATTTATCCGATATTTTAGTAACTGGGATAAAGATTAATATTGTACTAACACTAAAAGCAAGTTGAAGAACAGCTATATTGCCTTCATTAAAATCATATTGAGTAACCAAACTTCCCCAGAAGATGCTAATACTTAACCCCCATGTTAAAGCATCTAAGATGAAAAATCCAATTGCATAGGGAACTCCTGGATTACGAAATATATCTCCAAATAGAGTTAGGTTTGTTTCAACTTCATTATAGTAATCACTTCTTATTGATTGTTTTTTTCTTCTCTTTATGAAATAGTAGGGAATGGAGAGATAGAGAAATATTGATTTGAACATTTGTAAGAACATCTGATAAATCGCTATCAACGATTGTACGAACTGTTTGGATATGCTTGAAGTGTAGTCTTTGATTATGTGGGGTTCTTTCAAAGCGAACAGCTGATAAAGAAACATAATGAGTCGTAGTACCGCTAGAACATAGAAATATACCCATATTTCAATTTTATCAGTCAAAACACGAATAACTAAAGGTCCTATTAAACCAGTTGCGTAAAATGCTAAATTGATAATACTGAACGAGGATGCTGTTTTCTTTTTTTCTGCACTTTCAGCCACTAAAGCGCTCCCAGCTGGATCACCAAAGCCAAATGAAATAGATACACAGGATAATCCCAAAAATGCTACAGCAAGTGCGTAAGTTACAGGAAAACTAGTTGTCGCAATTTCAGAAAAACCAGCTATTTTTAGAGGAAAGTTTGCTCCAAAGGAAAAGTAGGAAAATGGATATTTTATGGAAAGAAGCCCTGAAGTACCAAATAATAACATTGAGACCGGAAGAAAGATAAAACTTCCAAGAATTACTCTTTTTCTGCCTATTTTATCACTTATTTTTGATGCAAAAATCATCGGCAAAATTTGAATAAGAGCTGCCGCAGTCATGATCAAACCAAGAGTTTCTTCAGGATTAACATTTTTTCCAGTTGACTCAATTAATTTAACAATAAAAGGTTGTAAAATTACATTGTAGAAGCCATGAATCAATCCTGAAATAAGATTAGCTACCACTAGAACTCGTATATTTACTCTTCTAGATGGATGCAAATTTACTTCATGGATTGCCATAAAATTTGGATAATAAGGATAGTTAAAAAGTAATTGATAAATATCCTTTTTTGTCCAAAGGATAGATTTTATATACACTTTGTAGTTGGGAATCTTATGACAGATTATTTGGATACACCAATCTCTTGGGGTTCAGAAACCATTAATGGATTTGTACCAAGTCAGTATAAAGATCAAACTAAGTTTTTACATCCACCAGAATTTTCTAAAACCCCAATGTTTGGAGGAACAGTTAAGGAAGCTTTGCTGAGAAAATTGTCCGATCCATTGGGATATAATCTCTCCTTTGATAAGCTTGTTGAACAGAAATACCAAAATGGTAAACCTGTTGTTTTTGTAGTTGATGATTATACAAGACCAAATATTCATACCAAAATAATTTTGCCTATAATGATTGAAAAAGTCCTTTCTCTAAACGTCTTGAAAGAGGATATTAGAGTTCTAATAGCTACAGGTACTCATAGACTTCCAAAGGAGTCTGAATATACAAAGATAGTTGGAGAACAAATTTATGAAGAATATAAATCACAAATAGTTTCACATGATTGTGATATTGAAGGAGTCTATATTGGTGAAAGTGATGCGGGAACTCCCATGGAATTCGATAAATTAGCTTTTGAAGCAT
>JAGLXK010000605.1 GCA_023132955.1 Candidatus Heimdallarchaeota archaeon | reverse complement strand
CCCCATGAATAATATGGACGAGCGGTTAATTCTTCATTTTCTGCATTCAACATTTTCAGTTTTGTTAATCCTTCAGAAGTATATGCAACAGCTTTTCTCTTCATATTGACATGTTCTTTCAAAATGTCTAGATCAGGGTTGTCTAAACTTTCAAAACAGTACACTAATGGACCTCTTGAAAATGCAACTTTGTTCCTATTTTTTCGAACTTTTTTATGGGAAACATGGATTTTAGTAGTCATCGGAAAATAAAGTTCGATTTTATTTAGAGAATTCCAATCTTCCTTCAAACTAATATAATATGATTCATAAGGAATGATTCCAGAAGCAGTTTTTACTTTCTTCAAGTTTAACTTTAGTTTGTTTAATTTTTTTCCATTAATGTGGATCTCTGGCTTATCTGTCCAACTAGGTATACGGATATTCAAATAGAAATCTAAATTCTCTTTACATTCAAGATTAATAGTTACTCTTCCATCCCAAGGTAAATTACTTTGCATATCAACTTTGATCTCTGACTCTTTTATTCCATTTAGTGGAACTTTAACTTTACTTCCAATAAATTGATGGATCCAAAAATTTTTCTCATTAAAACTATAGATATACTTACTAAGTCTGGCTAGTGTTCGTGATATGTTTGAAGGACAACATGCTGTCTTATACCATTCTTTTCGTTCGTAAGTATTATCTACCTCCAAGGGATTCCTATAAAAATAGGATTTTCCATCAGCTGACATACCTACAAGCACGGAATTGTAAAGTTGCCATTCAAGCAAATCAGCATACTTAGCATCACCTGTTGTTAACAACATTTCCCAGTTCCAAAAAACGGAGCTTATCGCAGCACATGTTTCATTGTAAGCATGTTTATTGTTTAGTTCATAATTTCTACCAAAACCTTCTAGAAGAGGAAGAGAACCTATTCCTCCTGTAATATACATTCGTTTCTCAACCATGTGATCCCATGCTTTTTGAAGTGATTTCAATAATTTCGTATTTCCTCTTTCTTGATACAGCATGACAGCTGCTGTAACCAAATATCCCCATCTAACACTGTGACCGATTGGTTTGTTTAGTTTCCTTATGGGTTTATTTTGTTGGAAATACTTTCCAGATAGTGTTGATAAGATAAATCTTATTCCTAATCCTCTTGGACCATTTTTGGATAAGTCGCTCATCAAAGTTTCTTGTTTAGTTTCTTTTTTATCAAAAAAGATTTCTTTTTGTCTTGAAACTTCTTTAGCTCTTTTCTTTTGGGATGTATTTTCTTTAAAGATTCGCATTCCAAATAATAAGAATCTCCCTCTCTTTTCTAGAAGCTTTTCTGCAAGTATCAAGTATTTCTTTTCTTTTGTAAATCTGTAAAGCTTGATTAATGCGATTTCTACTTCAGGGTGACCTGGAGTTTGTTTAGAAGAAGCATTAGAAAACACTTTTACCAGTAAATCAGCAGCTCTTTTTCCTAAATCTAGATAACTTTCTTTATTAGTTGCCTTGTAAGAAATAATCGCTGCTTCAATTAGATGACCAAGTGTATATAACTCATGTTCTATCTGATGGTTTATCCACCTTTCACTGGGAAAATGGAACTGATTATATGTAAAAATATATCCATCCTTTTCTTGGACAGAAATAAGAAGATCAAGATAATTGGAAAGAATTTTCAATAAATCATTGTCTTTTCTAGACATCAGAATTGCTGCAGCTGCTTCTGCCCACTTGTGTGCATCAGAATCAGCATAAAAGTATCCTTCCCTGAATGCTTCCTTTTCTCCTTGAATAATTCGAAAATTTTCTATAGTCTTTGATTCTTCAAGTTTCTTCCATTGATGGAAAATTGCTTCTTCTGAGTTTACTTTCAGTTTTTCAGACCAGAAACTATCTTCTATTCCAACTTGTTCAAAAGGTATTTCTAATGACACCTGATGCTTTAACTGATGCATATTCACAACTTAGTAAATCAATATCAATATAAGAAATTTTGTGAAAAATAAAAAAGATTCTATGAGAAAAGCTACTTTTTCTTTTTCATAAATCTGGGATCTATTTCTTCTCGATGAGAAGCATCAGAATAATTTTCTTTAGCTTGCTCTTTTGCTTCCTCAAGAGTTTCTTCTTTATGACATTTCCATCTTAGATGTGTTGATGCTGGTTTACCACACCATGGGCAAAATAAATCGTCAATTAAATCCATAATCTTATTGTGTGCATGTAGATTCCTTCTATGCTTTCCTCGTTCCTCAATAATGGGTTTTGTAAGAATTTCAGCTGCTTTCTTTTTACCAACTGAAACAGCTTTTTTCACTGTCTCAATCTCATCTTTAGGAATCTCAATACTATAACCTTCCCTTGAATCACCAACAACTTCAATAGGAATACCTTCAGTTAAAATAGCCTCTTGCTCATCTTTGGGTATTTTCTTGATTTGAGAAACAAACTTGCTTGCTTGATCTTTCCCCATATCCAGTTCGACAATTTTTTCATAAGTACTTTTTTGCAAATCTGGATCGCTAATTGTCGACAATCTTGAAAGTACTCTCTCTGGTATTCTCTCGTAAACTGGTTTACTTAATTCCTCAGTAATAATATCAGGGGCAACGCTTGCAGCTTCTAACCATAATCGTAGGGTATTAGACTTGATATGTATTTTTACACAAATCTCATCAATTTTTTCTTCAGTTGGAATTAAAGAAAGGTTTCTTGATTTCTTCCTCTCGATACTATTAATTATATTTGCAAGACTTTTTGGAGTTTGTACTATTCCCTCACTCCTGAAAATCTCCATGACGCCACGCCCTTTTTCGATCATATATAGATCTTTTCGATGTATATTTTCAATTAAAGATTCTATCCTTTGCTGACTTTCATCAATATCTTTAACAATCGCATAAATTTTCTTCAAACCCGCAAATTGAGCAGCTCTCCATCTTCTTTCTCCTGCGACTATCTGATAAGTTTCGTCTCCAGTTTGTCTTAATAAAATAGGATTTAGTAAATCATAAGCTTTTATTGAATCAGCTAATTCTTCAATTGCTTCTTTATCAAAGGTTTCTCTTGGTTGAAAAGGACTTGGACTTATTTTTTCTATAGGTATTTGGACTATTTCCATTTATATTCACCCATGTTCTTTTATTAATTCAAATGCAATATCCTTCCAAGGGTATTGTTCTATTACCCAACTATCCTCTTCTGTATTAATACAAAGAAGCTTCACGCTTTCTCCATTACCGTTTTTCACTACTTCCTTCATCTGAGATATTGCTTCAGGTCGTGTAGTGAATATCCATTTCTCAGTTCCAGCATCTAGAACATAGAATTGATTATCATCTAATTTCAAAGTTTTCACCTAGTTTCATCGCAGAATGCATTCTTAGGATGTTTTACATTTATAATTCTTATAAATCACTTAAAAAGTGATTGTATTACTACGATTAAAAACTATTATGAACTTTTTTGTCGGGAATATTTTCGCTTTTAATTAATTTGCATAGATTGGAGAAAAGGATAATAAGAAATGCAAATAGCATCCATAATTTATTTTTCATGCTCTTTTTAGTTTTACAAGGGTTTAGGACTTCCAGAGTTGAATCTGTTTTTTCGTTTCATGTGAAATATTATTAACAACTAACTCGCTCAATAATTGTGACCAACCCATATGCTATAATTATAGATTCGGTATCAGATTTTCCAAAAGAACTTGAAGAAAAATATAAAGTACTTATTGTTCCTGCGAGAGTCATTATTGGGAGTAAAGATTTTCTAGATAGAGTTGGAATCACTCAAGAAGAATTCTTACATGAGATTGTTCATTCAAAAGAGAAAATCACAACTTCTCAACCCTCTCCTAAGGATTTTCATGATGTTTTTTCAAAAACTCTAGAAGAAACTGATCACATTCTTTATCTTGGTGTTAGCAACAAACTAAGTGCTACTTTTCAAAATGCAACAATAGCATCAAAAAGATTCAAAGGAAAAATTACATGCATTGATACTTTATCGGTTTCTCTTGGAATTACAATGATGGCCCACCATGCAGCTCTACGAAGAGAACAAGGTATGGAACTGAGTCCACTAGTTGATGAAATCAAGGAAATGATGAAAAACACCAAGATTTACATTTTGGTTGAGGAGTTAAAATACCTTCTTAGAGGTGGAAGGATTGGAAGGGCTCGACATGCTATTGGATCTTTATTGAACATGAAACCTTTACTGCATTTTGTTGAGGGGGAGATAGATGCTCTAAAAAGTATTCGAGGTGTGGATGCAGGATATGAAGCGATGATAGAAGAAGTTACAAGAGACGCTCAAGAATTTGGTAATTTTGCTCTATCTGGAGCGTATGGTATTGAAAACTACAAATTTGAGAGATTATCTAAATCTCTTCAGAATAAGATTCAACCCTTGAGCTATTTTTATGAACCTATTGGACCAGCTGTAACCTGCCATGTTGGACCTAATGTAGAAGCGTTTTTCATAACCAAGTTACCAGAGAGTTCAGTTGAGATATATAAATAAAGGCAGAAAGAATCACTCTTTAACTGCTTTTATTGAAAAAACTAGTGGCAGGTTATACTTTTCATTTTTGAATGTCCAAACCCCTTTTTCTTTCTCTTCCATGTAAGGAAATTGTCTAAAATAAGTATGTTGATATTCTTTAATTTCTTGGATCTTCAATCCTGCTTGAATAAGTGAAGTGATAATAGTTCCAAAAGTGTGTTGCCAATTGTAATTGTCAATATTCTCAATGGTTTTTTCTTGTTCAGTATATGTATATTCAGCTTTGTAGTGAAGTGGATCTTTACCATAGAAATAGGGATATTTGTATTCCAGTTTGCTAGTATTTTCATCATCAAAAATCCATAGAAATGGATGAAACTCTGAAATGAAGAATATTCCACCTTTCTTAAGATATTTGGAAACAATCTTTGCCCATTGTTCAATATCAGGTAACCAACATAGAACACCATAAGATGTAAAAACTATGTCAAATTCTTCATCTAACACACCAGGAAGATCATAAATATTAGAACAAATGAACTTTGCAGGAAGTTTGAGATGACCATTGATTTCATTAGCTAGCTTAATGGACTTATCTGAAAAATCCACTCCTGTAACATTAGCTCCTAATCTTGCCCATGAGAGTGTATCCATTCCAAATTGACATTGGAGATGGAGTAAAGACTTATCTTTAACGCTTCCTAGACCTTCCAGCTCGATTTTATGTAAACTGTTTTTACCTCCCAGAAAACCTTCAAGATCATAGTCAGAGGATTTTGCGTGAATTGCACAGGTTTCATTCCATCTAGCTAGATTAGCTTTCAAGTGTTCATCCATTTTGATCAAATTCGAGATAAAGTATCTTCTTAAATGAATAACGATTAGCGAGAAAAAGAGAAAAGAAAGAGATTTCACTCAGGAAGTTTAACATTTCTTGTTGCTGGATTGAAATCAATTACATCTAACTCTTCCAGATGCAATAATGATGATTTAATCAGAACAGCAGTAGAGTCAATAAGAGTTGCAATTTCATCAATTGTCATACTTCTTGGATGTGCTTCTACAAGTGCTAAGTAAATCTTTCCTTGATCTGTTGAATTCAAAATCGAACGTATACTATCATTTTGAGCCATTATAGGCTCTTCTTTCGATTTGAAATCAGTATATTCTTTTTCAGTTGACTCTAAGTTCTTCTTAAGTTCATCTTGAAGAGTTTTAGTTTGTTCGTATATAATTTCAAGTGATTCAAATTCAGCTTTCAGCTTAGCAAGTTTATTAAGGGCTTCTTCATATTGTGCTTCAATTTTCTTTAGATTCTTGTCCCTTTCACTAATGAAAATATCTTTTTCCTTAACTTGAGATCTTAAATCTTCCATAATTTGATCTTTTTCTGCAACCTTTTCTAGTTCAGCTTCAAGTTCACTTTGAAATGCGTTAAACTCACTTATTGTTTTTTTTAGTAACTTTTCTTGTACTTTGTATTTATCAGTGAAACTTGAATTGGTAGATCTGAGTTCTATTTGAACACTCTTTAATCCGTTATCAATATCTCTAGAAGTTTTTTCTAGTTTCCCCAAACTAATATCCTTTTGTTTCTTATCTTCATTGATAAATTTTTCAAGTGTTCTTATCTTTGTCTCGAGATTCTTTATATCTTCAGTTAATTCTTCGTTACTTTTCTTCTTAGCCATGAGATCACCTACAAATATATAGTATACTCTTAAGAAAGAGATGTTTTAAAGATTATTAAAAGGGAAATAGAAATTGAGTAAAAAATCATAAAAGAAAGAAAAGCTTTAGCTTAATGGAACGTTCCAATAACCATGAATTTTAATTCTAAAGCTTTGTTCCTTTCTTTTTCTAGCTCTTGTCTGATTTTATAGTTTTGATAAGCTTCATATCCTGGGCATTTTCTATTAGAATACTGACATTCAAATAATATTTCAGCGAGCTGATCAATTAATTTGATTACTTTTTCTTCATCATCAATATTCACATTAGATATTGTTTTAACATTCTTGAAGGATCTTATTAGCTCGTTTTTATAGTCTGATTTTAGTACCATGATACCACCTCTGATATACGATTAATACTATTCTTATTAATTATCAACCACAACCTGTGAGTACAAATTGTGTCATTTTCTACCATTAAAAGGATATAAAGAGGTTAAAGGAAAGAACCTTTGTGCAAAAGAAGCTTAGACAGGGATTTGTTATGCTCTTCTTTTAGAGCTGTGCGAAGGATATGATTCTCATACTTATTGTGATCTGATGAGTACTCATTTGCAAGAGTATAATTATACATATTCTCTGCGACCTGATTAAGAATCTGGAATAAGCTCTCTTCTTCAACAAACTCGTAATTATATAGCTCTTTTAATGCTTTGAATTTTCTTATCAACTCATTTTTTTGCTTGATTTTCAATACCATTTTTATTTTTCACCCGATTTTTCTTATTCTTAAGAGAGAGTGTAGCTAATATTCTCAATCTCTGAGAATATGTTCCCAATCACATATATAAACATTTCTTATTGTGCGAACGTAAGATATGGTTTGAAGAATTTATTCTTGTTCCAACGAAAGTTTAATATATGTTCCTAGGATGATATTATACAGGTGAAAAATGAAAATGAGCACACCAGGGGGATATAACGACGTTCCTGAAGATTACAATCATTTATTAAAACAAGTAGAAGTAATCAAAGATCGAGAGAAAGTGGAGATGTTCTACGATCAAGGTTATTGGCCGATTCTGGCAATTTTAAGAGAGGGGCGTTTAACAGTAAGAGAAATAACTGTTAAGTCAAATCAACTTATTGAAAAAAAAGAATTACCCAAACTTAAAGAAAAATTAGAAAATTGGGAAATCCCGGAAGATAAAGAAAAATTAGAAAAGATTCTAAAAAAAATATCCGATTGGGAAACACTTCAGACTAAAGTTAAAGATTACAGTAAAGTTTTGAATGAAGACAAAATTAGTAGTTTAATAAAAAAAGCGAAATTCTCCAAGGAGGATGTTAAACTTATTAGAGATGTTTTATTGTTGTATAAACTTGACCATCACAAGAAATCTGATAAGACAATCTATCGATATATAAACGAATTAACTCAAGCAGGTCTATTAATAAAAGCTGGTCAGCGCGTAATTACTGGTAAAACTGCTACAGAAACACTGTATGCACGAAGAGCAAAAATTTTCCTTTTGCGTCAACAGGCTCACGATACCTGGAAATGTAATGAATGTAGATCTACACTTGAAAAAGTTGGTGCGCTTATTGGGTTATCGAAAAATATAGATACACCAGCAGTAGATAACCTAGAAAAACTTATGTCTAAAATAGATATGTTCCACGAAGACGAACAAATTAGAATGTTTGAGCAAAATGAGAAGGAAGTTCTAAAAATCATTAAAGACTGTAGTTTTAAGGAAACATCACATATTTTAGATACTCACAAGATAATTTATTTACTAATGAATTATCAAGAATTTAAAGAAGAGCTGGAAGATTGTTGCTGAATTAGCCTAAAATCTCTTATTAGCATTTTTATCTTTTATCTAGAGAAGAGAAGAAAACATGTTTCTTTTTCAAAAAGTATAAGTTGAGAGAAACATTATTTAGAAGGTTAGAAATAAATATATTGTCTGAAATGGGGGAAACTAACCAATCTGATTCTGAGTACAGTGATTTTATTGATAAAGAGTTTAAACAAGATGGGTTCAAAATCATCAGAGATTCTGAAAAAATAGAGTTCTTCAAAGAAAAGAATTATTTTACGGTATTAACTGTACTGCGAGAAAGACCTATGACAGTTAAGGAAATAACTGTAAAATACAATCAGCAAATAGAAGAGAAAAGCAAAATATTTAACTGGACTGAAAAGGAGAAAGCAGCTAGATTAAGAACAGATAAGACCTTATACAGATATATCAAAGATCTTGTTAAAACTGGCTTTATTGCTCAAGCAGGTCAAAGAGTTGTATTTGGTAGAACAATTACAGAAGCACTTTTTGCACGAACAGCAGTACTATTTTTCTTAGATGAGGAACCCATAGAATGGTGGAAAAGTAAGGCGGGAGAAAAAACGATAGAAAAAATTGCTGAACTGCTGGAATTATACCTAAACATACCTAAACCTTCAACAGATTGTTTAAAGGAATTGGTTACCAAAATTGTTACATTTAATCAAAAAGAATTTTTCAGAGTTTTTGAGCAAAACACAGAAAAAGCATCTAAAGTCGTTTATTCATCAGAAAGCCAAGAGATAGACAGAGCTGTCCAAATTGTTAATATTATTTTAGCAATCCTAAAATCAGAGGAACTTGAACAAGAACTGAAAGATTGTCTTGGACTTTGATTATTTTTCCAAGGGGGACCTTATTACAAGGTAAGTATTTATAGTAGTATACTTCTAGCCGTTTATTGTGACAGAAATAGCATATCACTTAGTTTGTGACTGCAAGCGATCAGTTAATGCCTATTGCTGTCCAGTTGGGTTGCTTAAACCTACTACTAAGCACAATTATGACTACTACCATTGTTCTTATTGTGATTTTGACTATATTTGTGATCATTCCATCAAAATAGAATTTGATTATAATGACAAAGGACTGCCAATGCAAAACACAATAGTGTGCTCCAGATGTGGAACTCAGCTAGAAGTATACTTATGGCCAAAACAAGGAGAAGAGCTGGGAGAGAGCGATTACAAGACAAGATATGTAAGCATTTATAAGCGAAACTATTAGATCTCAAGATAATTTTCTGTAATAGTT
>JAGLXK010000604.1 GCA_023132955.1 Candidatus Heimdallarchaeota archaeon | reverse complement strand
GGCGATCCTTTACTTATCACTGAAGAAGAGACTAAAAAGAAATTTATTAACAACAAAATACTTGTTACTCCAGAAATTCGAGATATTTACTCCATGATTATTAAGGGTTTACCTCCCACTGATCAAGAAGTGGAAAGAACCATTATTTATGAAACCATCCTAGGTACAGCTGATCTTAGGCAACAACTGATAGAAGCTAAATATAAGCTCAAACATGTTGATATTGAAAGACTAGAGATGGTATTAGATGTTGCTTTACCTCCCAAAGCGGAAGAATATTTGCGAATTAAGAGGGTTATCGACAAGAAAACTGAACCTTTCGACAAGTTAGCTGATTCTAGCAAACATAAAAGGGAAATGAAAGAAATAAGTGCAGCCAAATCAAAAGAAGAACTAGAAAAAATGATGATGATGTATTATGTCAGCGAGGAAGAAGACTGAAACTTTAGACGTTACTAACTGGATGAGTTTTATCCATCACATGTATGGTGCAGCTCTACATATGGGACCATATAATTACGCTTGTATTCAATTAGCTTTAGAATTTTGGGATTACTATGCTGAAGTTAATTTCCTTAGAGATCAGAAGCACATTATCTACTTTGTAGCAGGAGCTTTCAGGTGTACCAACAAATATGCTTACAGGGGAGGTATAACACACTTTTCTCGGAAAGGGCAAGAAAATGCAGAATATCTTATGAGTTCTGCTCTTAAAATAGAGTCAGCTAGTTATGGTTTGCAAATGCAACCTGCTATTACTCCTGTTCCTTTTTCTAAGGTTAAAGTGGATTCTTGGGAAAACAGATTAGCTGCTCTAGCTGTTGATATGATTCTTAATCCTGAAAATGATGAATATATAGATGGCTATCTTTTAGATCCAGAAGAAGCTGATTCTAGTCCATTAGCTAATATGACTTTGAAAATCTACTTACAGATCCTTCAAAGAGCAATAAATTATGAAAAAAAAAGAAAGGTGATAGGACAATTGAGTGAAACAAAAAACGAAATAAATGAATATATCAAGGAAATTAGAAAAGAAACCCAAGAGTATTTTGATGAAGCAAAAGAAGAATATACTCTTATGAGAATACAACTACTTCAATCCAAAGAGGATTTAATTCAGTTCAAGAATGAAGCTGACTCGATGAAACAAGAAATAAACGAAGTAAATGACTCGATAAAACAGGAAATAAATGAAGCAAAAA
>JAGLXK010000603.1 GCA_023132955.1 Candidatus Heimdallarchaeota archaeon | reverse complement strand
GAAGGTTTTCACAAAAATCTTTGATTTGTTTATCGAGTATTTCAACACCTTCTTCAGGAAGTATAGCTGTATGTAAATCTAGAAATTGCAATTTGTAACGTAATCCCATTTAAATCACTGTAAAACCACATACTTTCTTTAAATACTTTTTGAACATTTTACTACAAAAACAAAAAGAGTTGTTAAAGGAGGGGGATTTTGCGATATTTGATCCTGAAACTTTTCTTTTGCAAGATAATGAAAACATATAGATCAAGGAGTGTATTGAGATATTCAAATTATCACTCATGTAATACCACACGTTATTAATCTGTTTAATGAAATGCAATTTATGATAGATAGAGAGCATAAGTGGTATGATTTTGTTGATAATCTATACGAAGAAGTAAGTGTTCTTAGAAGCGTTACTAGAATTCATGAACAATATCTTGAGGAAAAATCACCGATTTTAGATGTTAAAATAGATGTAATCCCCCAACAGATACAAAGCTTAGAAAAGGATTTCGCATTTGTTAGTGCTGTTTTAAGAGAGGTAATTCATAACCGTTTGAATAAAGGAACTACAATAGTTGAATCTGAAAATCTCCAATCATTTGGATTTTATATTAAAGATTTACATATTGTAATCGATAGTATAAGGAATGATATTAATTATATGCACAACAGGTTAGAAGCATTCAACTTATCCAAAGAGAGAAAAGAAGAGAAAAAAAGGTACAAAAAAGAAATTGGTATAGCTATTACTGCACTAGTTATTTCAGTAGCTATCAATGTAGTGGTAATGGCATTTGAAATTCTATCTTATAACAAATAAAAAATTACTGAAAATAGAGCTGAATCAACTCAACAGAAATACATCAAAAACTCATTCTAAGGTGAAAAATAACCAAACAGATATCCATCTATTAAAGAAGCGAATTTTATTATTATATCTGGAATTGATTGTATCATTTGAATTACTGGTAATTGTTTCTTAACAAATTGTACAATTGGATCTATTAGTTTCATCAAATCTTTAGGAATTTTTTCTTTTTTAATCTCATCTTCGATAATTGCGTCAATATCTAACTGTAGATTTTCTATATATTCATTTAAATTTCTGAATTCTTCTTTAGAGAAAAAAGAAAAATCAGGAAACGGTTCTTCATGTGCTAGTTGATTTCTTAATTCTTTAATCTCATATACAATTTTTGATATTTTTCCTAAATCAACCATTTTTGTTAATCTCTCGAATTCATTTTTCACATTCAAGATTTTTAGTAAATGCCTTATCTGATCAAAACCATTTAAATGTGAATTTCTATTTATTTCATAAATTATATTTTTAGCATTAAGATCATTTTGAGAATAAAAACTTGAATTTAAAATAAGTAAATCTATAATTTTATCCATTAAATTTTCTACAAATACTTCAAAATAAGTACAACTAGCAATTACCAAATAAGCTACAAATACTATTTGTTCTTCTTCTTCAAGTAAAAATGGTAGATCATAAGTGAAATCTTCCTCTTGCAAAATTTCTTTTTTGAATAAATCTTTAAATGATTTGTATTTCTTATAATCCTCTTCTTCTAGATATTTTTTCTTAACAATTTCCATCTCAAATTTATCTGATAGTATGTGTTTTATGAAATCAGGTAAAAATTCTACAAGTTTAAAAGCACTATTACCTAGAATGCTTTTTAGTGTGAAATTAGAAAGATTCTTCATCTGTTTAACAAATTGGTGTCCATAGATTCTATCGAATAGTTCTTCTTCTTCATAGTTTTCTCTTTCCCAAATATTTTTCTTAAGCTTGAAATATCCTATGATTTTTTTCTCGTTCTTCTTTTTCATTTAATACATTTTTTCTGAGAGTTTTACAGTTTTTAACCATTGTCCACAGAGAAGCTAGAAGAACAGCTTTTCTTAAAGAATTCTAATGCATAGCTTGGTAAGACTTTTTGTAATATTTGTGGTAACTATATACGATTGTGCAGTTTCTTGTACACCCGAAATGAAACTATTTTCTATCCAGGAGA
>JAGLXK010000602.1 GCA_023132955.1 Candidatus Heimdallarchaeota archaeon | reverse complement strand
AATCCAACTATCTATCTTACTCATAGTTTTTCTCTCCCAAAGGCTTTACAACCCCCCGTTTAGTCTTTTCTGGGGGGATTTTTCTTCGGGGGGTGGGGTTGTTAAGTCGGTTTTTTTGTCAGGGTTGGTTGTTTGGGGATTGTTGATAATTGAATAAATCCTAAATAAACCAATGTTTTTGTTAACCACACAAACACATAATTCGCATTCCGTAGAACCCGTTTCCAGCATCTCTAACATCTCTTTAGAAAACATCTTGTGGTTAGGCGTAGTGAGTCTATTTCTGCACTTGATTTCTACAGCTAAATCTTTACCTGGAGAAAGTAGATCAACCTTACCAGTTCCAGCTATCATTTTATAATTTTCATAGTATCCTCCTTCTTGGACCATACACCATTCTAATAAATAGCCTATAATCTCTCTTCTAACAATAGCTTCCCAACCATTATTATCATAATCATTAGATATTGCTGAATCAGAAACACTATATTTAGCAGCAATACTATTAACAGTCCAACCTTTTAATTTGAGCATAAAAACCTCTATGTGTTTTTGTTTAAGTTTCTTAGTGGTGATTCTTCTTTCTTTCTTGATGGTTTCCCAATTGCTTAAAGCTTCCAAAATAAGAGGAATATCACTAAACTCCTCTTTGAGCTTGAAAGTGAAATCTCCAGAAAGATGTTTGAGAGCTAGAGGTACAGATTCCTTTTCAGGTTCGAGAAATCTTATTCCTTGTTCATTAGTGAATTCTTTATAAGGCAACCATTCTGGTTCTTCAGGCATTTGTATAACAACTTTTCCTATCCAGGTATGCGTAATGATAATAGCATTTACAAGAATAGCATCATTATGCCCATCGAGTTTATCTTCTATCCATCCTCCCAACATATTAAGAATTTTATCAGCTAAGTTAGGACCAACAAAGCGAGAAAGATCATCAATGAACCAATTACTGAGCTTAAGATTACAAATCATTATTCCTGCAGTCATTTGCTCTCTAACTTCTCGATCAATTCTGTAAGCTTCCTGAACCATCCAGAGAACAATAATAACTCCAGTGGCAGCGATTTTTTCATAAGCATGTCTAATTTCTTCGAAAGTATCTGCAACTTCTTTAGAGAGTTTTCTGCTATATCTTAAAGCATCATCAATCATAACAACCTGATAAGGATCAGTGGTAAAGAATTGTGTAACTTGTTTAAAAGAACGGACAGTAATTAAATTATAACTATAACCTCTTTCTTGAATGATTTCAAGACAGGCAATTTTAGCTATACCACAAGCTTTTGTAGATTTGCCCATCTCTCTAGAACCATCAATAAGCAGATCTCGAACTTTGACTTTGCCTTCTTCAACAGGAGGAACTAAACGATTGAAGAAAGCTGCTGTAACATCGCCTCGCCATTCTCGTTTAGTTTTACGCTTAAGTTTGACTTCCTTAAAGTCTCCAATATCTACTTCTAAATCTGTTTCAGATAAACTATCTTGACCAATTTCTAGAAAGGTCTTCTCACTCATCTATGGTTACCTCCTCCTCTTTTTCGGGTTTCTCAGATTTTTTCTTTTGTGCAACCTTAGCTCCAGAGAGAGTTGCAAGTTTTACTAATAGATCTCCTGCGTCATCATGTGTAAATCGCATGATTTGTTCATCTTGGGTTCTTAAAAGTGTTTGACGCTGTACAAATTGCCAGCGTAGTTCTTCTCTAGATTCTTGAGCGTATTTTTCTTTTAGTTGTGGGATTATAGAAGCGTATTGAACAGCTAGTCCTTGCATGACTTTTTTTAGATGTTTTTCGAAACGTTGTTCTTTTTTAGTAAAAGCATATTTAGGAAAAGAAAGAATGAATTTTTCAAGCTGAATCATTTCTTTTAGTCTATCTGTTCTTTCTTTTTTAGCTGTTACAGCTCTAGCCTCAAGAATCAATATTTGAGTCTTGCTTCGGATCAACCTGCCTTTTGTAGCTCCAAGATGAACAAGATGTTTGTTTTCCTCACCATAAGCTTTTGCTTTGTTTAAGGCTTCAACATCTATCTGTGTTCGCGTACTCACCTTACTTCCTCCAAGTTAGGTTTAACACCATGCTCTAGAAAGTTCATAATGGCGTCAATGGTTTCAATAGTCTGTTTCTCTCCTTCTTCTAAACTGTCAATATATTTAGTTGTTTTCAGTTTCTGGATTCTGGATTTTAGATCAGCTATGGTTTCAGCATCTTTTTCAGCAGTTAGTAAATGAGTATTAGCAGCTATAATGCCTAAAGCGATGTGGGGATCTAAAACTTCTATTTTGTAATTTCCAGCAATTGAATGAAAACCTACTGTAAGTAAGAGAACTATACCGAAAATAATCCATAGGGTAACTTTAAGAGCTGCATCAAGAGTGCTAGACATATCTACATTAATGAAACTCCAGATAAGGTTAAAGATACAAAGTACTCCACTTGGTATCCACCAAAGTGATTTAATTTCTATTGTTGCATTTTCTCTTTCAATGTATTTAACCATGTAGGCTTTAAGATAGCTGGCTTCCCCTTTAGGTGACCAGAACCATCTAGGAGTAACCTCAGTTTTTTCGAAAACTGTTTGTTTTTTAATGAAGGTTAAGGTTTTCTTTCCTTCTTCTATCGCTTTTGTCTGACTTTTTAGAATAAATCCTTTTCCAGCTAGTTTATCAGCTTTTTTATTTATTTTATCTTCGTTGTCATCGACTGTTACAAGTTCTTCTATTTCTACCTCTTCAAATCTTCCAAAGTTGAAACTGTTATCATATTTTTTCAAAGAGAATAAACGGATGCAGGAAGCTTTGAAACCTCCTTCTTGGTAATACTTCTCGTTCATATCTACAGGAATCATGTGTGTTTCGATAGTCATGGCTTGTGTGTTGAACTTATCACATCTGATGTAGTTTCGACCTTTAATCCTGTTAAAGAGATTCGTAAGCAGAATTGCAGTCATAATAAACATAATGAAGACAACCACCCAGAAAGGAAATCTGTACAACATCTCTTTAAGACTAACATAGTAAATATACGTTGCATAGATCATGAAAAAATTAACAATTATCAGAGGAATCATAAAAGCCCAATGCCAGTCAATGTCAAAGTTTCCTGCCTTTTTAACTAGACCATAAGCTACAACAGCAGCTCCAATACTAACGCAACTGAAGACAATCAGAGTAGTCTTAAGAGCTTGAATCCTCAAGTCATATTCTGTGTAAGGTTCTACTATAACTCCAGTAAAAGTTTTGTGAAAGAATCCGAAACGTAAATCTAGATAAGTTATCTCAATATAAACCATGTCTAAATGGACAGGTAACTCAAATTCATCAATGGTGACAAAATCATAAACTGAGCATTCAACGATTCTGCGCTCATAATCATATTGTTCATAGTCGTAGAAGCCTGTAGTTTCATTAAGGATCATGCTAAAGTAAGTTATGTTGTAATCAACTGTTTTCGTCTCATTAACAGAAATATAAATAGAAACGTCTTGATATATGACAACAGTATTTTCAACAATAAACTGATCAGTTCCATTATACCTGAATTTTCCATATTCGTCTTGATATTGAGCAAAAGGATTGAAGTAAGTAAAGAACATTCTTGTGCCATCTTCAGCTATTGCCCCAACATATATGATTGCAGAACTTTTCTGAGTAATTCCAACAATTAAAGCAAAGAAGGAAA
>JAGLXK010000601.1 GCA_023132955.1 Candidatus Heimdallarchaeota archaeon | reverse complement strand
TGAGGTTCATCAGCTAGTAGTAATGAGTTTAATCCTTTTTGGATTTCGATAAATTTAGATCCAAGATATACAGCTGATCTCTTTGACCAGTTTTTAGAGAACATCATCTTGAATTGATTTCCAATGTGTTTTCCATAATGGTAGAATATCAGGAAGAATTCAACAAATGGCATGAAGAAACCAACCACCATATTTCTGGACTTCTTTAGAGCTCGTTTGAACAATTTCTCCTTAGAAAGATGGTCTAGAAAATATCTTTGTCCGCCTAAAGCTATAGAAAATGCTAATTGATTATATTCTAAATCACTAAAGGGGAGATTATATTTTTCTTCAACTTTCATTATTCCTTTCAATGAACCGATAAGAAGAATAGAACTGAAAAACTCTTTTGAAACAAATTGCTCATCTAATTTTTTTCTCACGAAACTGAAAGTTTGCTTAGCTTCTCGGTACTTCATGGAATTATTCTCAGCAAAACTAGCTAAACCAGGTTCTTTTGTCCAAGGAAGCACATTGGTTTCTTTCTGCCAAAGAAGTAATGAGAAGATTCGAGAGATGGAATCCTCAATTTTATTCATATCAAGTCTGTCTTCAGTTTCTGAAGAGAGAAATTCCTCATAAAGTTTCTTGGTCTTTTCATGTAAAGAAAAAGAAGAAACACTAACAATGTTTGTAAATCTTTTTCGTAAAGTTGTTAAATCACCTACAAGATCAAGTTTGAATTCCTCATAAGTAGAAGCATCAACAGGAGGAGCTTCAAAAAAGGAAAAACTAGCTTTAGAAGCAAGATAAGGCAGGGAAAATAGATTTTCAAGTCGTTGATAGAAAGAACCCCAACTATATGCACCCATTTGAACTAATCTTAAACTGGAACGATGAAAAATAGCATAGATAGGACCAAAGATTGTAGCAACAAAAGAAAGCATACCCATAACAGTTGAGCAAACAACTCCAATCAAAGTGATAACTACCCAAAGAGCTTTATCACCAAGTGAGTCCAACCATTCACTTCTACTGATAATCCCATCAATAAGGGCATCAAAACTGATGGTTTGGCTACCAATCAAAACAACGGAAGCTGCAACAATTAAAACAATAATTAAGAGATGATCATAAGTTTCTCCCACACCCCTTTGAATAGGATAAGCTTTGTTAATCCTATCTTCTTTCATAACAACTTCATCAATATCTTCCTCCAATTTAACTAATTCCATTTTTTCAGGATTAGAGAAGAGGTTAGAAATATAAATTAAATACTTCCTCCAGAGGTTGAGTATAGGGACTAATTCTCGAAGACCTCGAGGAATGAGAAGCTCGTAAATAAAATACATGATCTTAACAAGAACTACAATAAAATAGAGAAGAAGACCAAGTACCCAAAGAAAAGGAGTAAGGAAAGCTGTGAGGATATTGTTAAGGAATTTTTTCATGTACAATAAAGCGTAGCATGAACTATATTTTTAATTTTGTGATACTAAAAATTGAAGAAAAGAGGATTAGTATTTAATCCTTGGGTCGATGAAAACGTACGTGATATCCGTAATTAAACGAGCCACTAAAAATAAAAATGGAAAAATCGTATTCGTAGCCATCATCATCGGATAATCTCTGAAAAGCGCTCCTTCAAGGAAATAGGTGCCTAAACCTGGCCACCCAAACACACTTTCTATCATCACAGACCCAGCTAGAAGTCCTGGTAATGAATTTCCTACTATTGTTACTATTGGTAGCAATCCATTTCTGAATGCGTGTTTGTAAATTACTCCTCTGTCTTTAACTCCTTTCGCTCTTGCTGTTGTTATGTAATCTTGCCTTAATATTTCCAGCAATTGTGATCTAATCAATCTTGCCATAAAAACCAGATGCCCCAAAGTCAATGCTAGTGTTGGTAATATCAGATATTTGTAGAATTTTGGGTTAAGCAAAATTGGTTTCACAAACGCGTCCTTATTTGTTACTCCTGTAAAATTGAATAATTGAAACGATAATAGCATCAAGAGTTTAGCTAGCCAGAACAGAGGCATCGAGTACCCCAATAACATCGCTACAGTTAATGATCTATCCCAGAAACTGTTTCTTCTTGTTGCTGAAACTACCCCTATTGCTGTAGATAATAATAATGATAATATAAACGAAATAACGTTTAATATCACTGTATATCCTGCGTGGTCCGCTATTATTTTCGATATAGGTATCCCCTGCCCTGCTTGTGTATTATACCAAGACCTTCCAAAGTCTAAACGCATTAAATCACTAATATAATCCACGTATCTTGTGAACCACGGAATTGTGTACAAATCGCTGTTCATCAATCCCATTTCTATTGCTTCTCGATTGTATGCATTATTATAACACTCTGGATTATTACATTGAATCAATCCCAGTCTAACTATAACTGGATCTCCTGGGCTGACGTTTATTAGAGTGAAATTCATCAAAGTAATTCCAATCATAACCGGTATAATATATATCACTCTTCTAATTATGTACCCTTTTAATGACAAACCATCACACTGCTTAGATTCTTTTTTGAATTCTCGTTCCTTTTTGTTTCTTTCTAGCAATTATGATAAATCTTTCTAATTGTCATGAATCAAATCCCATGAATAATTATTCATACCTACAAATTTATATAGTTAATTAGATAAAACCTTAATCATGGTTCAGAATCGCAAAATAGAGCGACGTTGCATTAGTTATGAAGGACTTGTCTTTAAGCCTTTAGCTGTACCCATGAAAGATTTAGAACAGATTACTTTAACCAAAGAGGAAATCACAGCTCTTTATTATTCTGATTTTCTCTCTATTAAACAGAATTCTGCTGCTCAAAAGATGGGTATATCTCAGGCTTCTTTCAGTCGGGATTTAGCTTCTGCTCATTCTAAAATTGCTGATGCATTTTTCAAAACAAAAGCTATTTTGTTTGAAGAGCCTGAAGAAAAGGAAGATGAATAATTTGAAAATTGCTATACCAGTATCATCGAAAATTGATAATCCAATAATGTTTGAAAGATTTGGACGAGCTAGCTACTTCTGCATTTTTGATACAGAAAATGATTCATCTGTTGTGGTTGCTAACCCAGCAGTTGGAGCACGAGGCGGAGCAGGTCCGAGAGCTGTTGAGTTTCTTAGTAGTAAGCAAATTCAATCTGTGATAGTCCCTCAATTGGGACCCAATGCAGACGGTGCACTTCGAGCAGCGCAAATAACAATTTTTCAGGGAGAACCAATTCCTGTCAAAAATTTAATAGATAAATGGAAAAAAGATGAATTAAGAAAATTATAGGTGAAAAAAATGAAATATGCAGTACCTTTAGATAACAATGATCATTGGAATTCTATTGTAGGCCAACACTTTGGACATGTTCCCTATTTTGCTATATGGGATGAAGAAACAGACACAATAAATATGATTGAAAACAGAAGCGATCACAAAGGTGGTGTTGGGCTTCCAATGGAGTTTTTAGCTGACAAATGTAATGGAGTATTTTGTAAAGGAGCTGGTGCTAGAGCAGTTGCTTTAGGAGCACAGCTTGGATTACAAGTGTATATGGGTGCAGTGGGGACACTCAAAGAAACTATTGATTTCTTTAAGGAAGGCAAATTGCACAAAGCTACACATGACGACGGATGTAAACACTAAACTGAAGGAAACAACTAATGCAAATAACAATAGTTTCCGGCAAAGGAGGAACTGGAAAAACCTCTCTTGCTGTTAGTTTAGCTATGACATTAGAGAACGTTCAGCTTCTTGATGCAGATGTTGATGAACCTAATTGTTCTCTATTTCTAGACTTAAAAACTAAGCTAGTAGCAGAAGCAAAGATTCCTATTCCTGAGATTAATTACGATTTGTGCACTTTATGTGGTGTGTGTAGTTCAAATTGTGAATATAATGCACTTATGAAAGTTCCGGATCAGATTCTTGTTTTTGAAAAAATGTGTCATGGGTGCGGATTATGTAGCAAAATATGTCCTGAAAATGCTATCACTGAAGTACCTAGAACCATTGGTTATCTATACGAAGGTGAAAATAAAGATTTTCTCTTTAATTACGGGGCATTAATAGTAGGTGAAGAATTATCGACACCTGTAATTTCTCAGTTAAAACAATTAATCTCTAAAGATAAACCTATTATCGTGATTGATTCACCCCCTGGATCTTCTTGTCCAATGGTTGAAACGGTTATTGATTCAGATTATGTCATTTTAGTCAGCGAACCAACACCATTTGGGCTTTCTGATATGAAAATGGTTGTAAAAACGTTAAGGATTCTGGAAAAGAAGTTTGGAGTAGTTATAAACAAAGAAGGAGTAGGAAACGAAGAATTAGAATTGTTCTGTCAAAAGGAAGAAATACCTGTTCTTCTCAAAATTCCTTTCAATCTAGAAATAGCTAAAAACTATTCAAAAGGAATTCCTTTCTTAAATGTTCTACCTGGAATGGATTCAAAACTTAAACAAATGATTGTTGATATAAGGGAGGCTTTACAATGAAAGAGGAGAAAATCAGACAATTAACAGTTATTTCTGGAAAGGGAGGAACAGGAAAAAGTTCAATTATTGCAGCTTTAGCTAGCAATCTTCAAGATAAGATTATTCTTGCAGATGCTGATGTAGACGCAGCTGATTTATATCTAATATTTGAGCCAGTCAAAACTGTTTCTTTCGATTTTGAAGGATTAAAGAAAGCTAAAATTGATTTAGACTTATGTACAGAGTGTGGGATTTGTTTAGAAACTTGTAGATTTGATTCAATATCTGAAGATTTCATAGTAAATCCAACTAAATGTGAAGGATGTGCAGCTTGTTATCATATGTGCCCAGTTTCAGCAATAGAAATGTTAGACAACATATCTGGTCAATACTATATTTCTGACACTCGAATTGGAAAGATGATTCACGCAAGACTCTATCCTGGAGAGGAAAGCTCAGGTTTGTTAGTTGCAGAAGTAAGAAAAGTTGCAAAACAAACAGCTGAGGAACAAGAGCGTAAACTAGTCCTAATTGATGGTTCTCCAGGAATAGGTTGTCCAGTAGTCAGTTCATTAGTTGGAGCTGATCTTGCACTAGTTGTTACAGAACCTACACTATCAGGTTATCATGATTTAGATAGGATACTACAGCTGTTGAAAATATTCAAAATCCCAGGATACATTATTATTAACCAATCTGACATAAATGAGGATATTTCACATAAAATAGAAAAAGAATTTCAAGAAACATTTCCGATAATAGAGAAGATACCCTATAATCCCGTTTTTGTTGAAGCTATGATTGAAAAGAAATCAGTACTCGAAATCGATTCAGAAGATAAAGAAGTTCAAAAAATTCAGAATATGTTAATTAAACTTAGCAATTTTGTTTTAGAAAGAACTAAATTGGACAATTAGATTTAAAGAGTACTTTCTTATTATTTTTTTTATAAATTTTTCTATTATATAGACATATTAACTTTTTTTCTGAGTTTATATAAGCAAATGTAGACAAGAAAACAATGGTGAAAGTCTTACGAACTGAATTGATGGAAGTAAAGCTCAATAAGGAGCTAAGTAGACTTTGCCATCTGACTAAAAACCTCTATAATCGAGCAAATTTTCTGATAAAAGAGCAGAGGAAAGCTAAGGGAAGCATTCCCTCCTATGTTGATCTTGATCGAACATTGAAAGGAGAAGAGTGCTATAGGGTCTTACCTGCTCATACCGCTCAACACACACTCAAACTCCTTACTCGCAACTGGAAAGCGTTTTTTCAAGCGATGCAAGAATGGAAGAAGAAACCCTGGAAGTTTATCAATAAACCTCTTCCTCCTCACTTTAGACGACCTAAAGCTGAAACGGTTGCTATCATTAGTAATCAACAGGCAAAAATTGTCAATGGGTGGTTGCAACTGCCCAAGAAGGTAAAGTTCACCATCAAAACAAGGTTGACAGCACATGATGATCTGCGAGAGGTGCGAATTGTACCTCGAGGAGTGGGCTATACCGTTGAAGTAGTTTACACCAAATATCTTCCAAAACTTAAGAAGAAATCTCCATCTAGAAAGGGTGCTATCGATTTAGGGTTAACCAACCTCGTCACTTTCGTGGATAACATCGGTTCACAACCGATTGTCATCAAGGACGAGGGAAAAGGGATAAAATCAATAACGCAATATTATCTGAAAGAAGTAAAAAGAATACAGCAACAGTACACAAAACAACAGCGAAAACAGCTTAAAAAGCAGAAGAAATTAGTATATGGGAAAAGATTTCATCACCTCCGTCAACAGTGGAGATGGAAAACCCAGGATTGGCTTCATAAGGTCAGCAGATTCTTAGTCGATGTGTGCGACAAGAGAAGATTACATACCATTTACATTGGCTACAATCCTCTGTGGAAACAACAATTGAGGTTAAGGAAGAAAACTACCCAACTGTTTGTTATGGTTCCCTTCGTCAAACTCATTTCCCTCTTTCTGTATAAAGCTGAGGAGAAGGGGATAATAGTGGAGCTAGTGGAAGAGTCCTATACATCCAAATGTAGTTTTCTCGATAATGAGCACCCTCAAAAACAAGTAAGCTACCAGGGAAAAAGGGTTAAACGAGGACTCTTCAGTTCAAGTACTAACGTTCTGATCAATGCTGATGTTAATGCTGCATTTAACATTTTACTGAAAGGCGATCCGCAAGCACTTCCCTCTCGAAGTGTGGGCGGGGTAGGAGGGTATGTGGTTTACCCGCTTAGAGTGAGCTATCCAGCAATGACTCTCTAAGAATGATAATGTTCATATGCCTGTATGACAAAATCAAATCATGGAGCATAAAGAAGATTATTTTGTAGGTGGAAAAAACCACAGGATATTCTATCAAGCTTGGATTCATAAGGAACCTAAAGCAATTATTCAAATAATTCATGGGGGAGTTGAACACACAGGAAGGTATAAGCATCTTGTGAAATACCTTACAGACAATGGATTTGCAGTTTATGGGAATGATCATAGAGGTCATGGAAAGAGTGAAGGAAGAAGAAATCATATCAAAAGCCTTGATGATTATGTTGTCGATTGTTTTAGTTTAACAAAAATTATAGAAAAAAATCATAAAGATGTACCAATTGTTGTTATAGGTCATTCAATGGGATCATTAGTTGCACAACGTTATGCAATCAAACATCAAGAGGAGATAACTGGATTGGTTTTATCAGGATCTGGTGCTAGAATTCCACCTTTACCTCCAGCTCTTAATATTCTTGCAAGGCTTATGAATAAAATTCTTCCAACTTTTAAAGGTCCTGCTGGGATTATACCTGAAGAAATATCCTCGGATCCAGAATCTGTTCAGGATTATGTTAATGATCCTTTAATCAATTACAAACAAGCTTCAGCAGCTTATGGTTTGAATTTGATCGATCACTACAAAGATGTAAAAGATAAAATCAGTTCAATAAAGATTCCAGTACTAATCCAAAAAGGAGAACTTGACACAATGATAGTTGATCTGGACGAGTTAATTGATGATTTGGAAAATTCAGATGTTACAGTAAAAATGTATAACGATTCTAAACATGAAATGTATACAGAAACTAAAGAAAAAAGAGATCAAGCTTTTTCTGATCTAGTTGAGTGGTTAAAACTTCTGCTTTAATTTATTCATCTTCAGGACTAGAATATTCTTTGATAAGTAAAGCATCACCTAAATGAATCTTTGCTTCATCTTTGGGAAAGAAGAAATATTGCCCTTTCTTTCTTAAGGCTAATATTTGAAAGAAATCATCTGCTAATTCAGCTTCTCGTACAGTCATTCCAATATAGGGAGAACCTCTCGCAACATGAATGTAATCTAATGCTTCAGACGAATCATTTACAACATCTTCTAGAAGTGAATAAGGTTTATGTCTCATTGTAACTCCAAAAGCTATTTTTGTTGCTGCATCAGCTATTTCCTCAAAAGAATCTGCCATTCTTAGATAAGCCATGAGTGTTTTATCATTCATTAAATCTTGCTTATACAATCGTAGAACTTCTTCAATGAGCTCGAATTGTAGTTTGTCTACTTTGTCTTCAGTTGTTATGATTAAATTCTTCACTTCAGGTAAATCTTCTAATGCATAAAGATAAGCTAAATCCACAATTAACTCAGCTGATTCTTTCATTGTAACTAACAAGTCTTGATGATACTTCAATTCATCTTTTGGATAGTCTAAATCTTCAGAAATAATCTTTTCTCTCGCTTCTTCGACTGACTTAATTCTTCCGCTTGCTAATTCTATGAATTGATTAACGTTTTCTAAAGGACCTCTAAAGATGAGTAGATCCCCTGCCATCATCACTTCATCATAGTGAAGCAAGAGTTCATTTTCAGAGCGTATAATACCTATTACATCAATTCCGATGAGATCATGTAAATCTGCTCCAATCTCTGACTTTCCACATAAACAGGACTTTTCATCTAAACGGATTAGGTCAACGATTTGGTCCATGTGTTGTTGAATATGTTTAAGCTCATCCGATATATCGTAATCTAACAGAACTAATGAAGCCATATCAGCTGCTGAATCAGATATTAAATTGTTAGCCTCACCGATTATATAATAAATCCTCAGCTGCTCAGCTTGATTGAGGCTCTTTATTGATACTGACAGTCTGTCTAATAGATTTTTGTACAAACTATCTATCTTTTCTTCTAAAATTAGGACTTGTTCAGCTACTAGTTTATCAGAATAAAGTAAGGATGCAAACGATAGGTCAACGCATATTTCTGCAAGCGTTTTTATCTCAATTAATATTTCTTTAACACTAATAGGTTCATTATCGCTCATTGCTGATCGAACACTCTTTCATAGGATTATAAATGGATAATAATATCAACTTTTCGCTTCTGTTTAGTTTAAAAGATACTTAATAAGACTTATAAAATTGTGAAAATCTTAAATTCTGTGAATACTGAAATTACTAAGAAGAAATTCTTTTTCATGGAGAAGAATGAGATTCTAATTCTTACAGGAATTTTCTTTCTTGGTATATCTACAGCAATGTTTTCACCATATGCGCCAATTTGGTTATCTCAAATTTTTAATGTAGAGCAGTATTCTATTCTTGGTTTTGTAGCCATAATTCCTTATTTTGTGATAGCTATTGGGACTACAGTATGGGGGATAATGAGTGATAAATTTGGAAACAAAAGATTTGTTTTTATGGGATTTATTGCTGCAGGTTTGATGTATTTCACTTTGATGTTCATAGATAATCCATATTCTTTTCTAGCTGTGATGCTAGTGGGTTACATCTTCATTTCAGGACAAACATCAAATATCTATTCTTATGCCACTCTAACCTCTTCTAAGAAGAAGGGAGTAATTTTGGGGGAAATAGCGGCAACCTTTTGCTTAGCTTGGTTAGTCGCCAGTCCTGTTGCTGCACTAATTCACGATAATGCAGCTACTTTCAGCTTAAACTGGTATTCTTCTTCAAACGTTAGTTCAATTATTAATCTGAATGCTCAAACACCTACAAATGGTATTCTAAACTTTGCAAGTATGCTTTCAAAATTCTTCTCTGATGAATTAGTAAATCGTCCAGCTCAAGGAGTACAATTATTCATAGCAATAGTCAGTTGTGCAATTGCTTCAATTTTTATACTTTTCACAAAAGAAGAAAGAAGAGAGAAAAAAAAATCGAAAGAACAAGAATCAAAGAAAATGGGAAAACTAACTGAGTTTAAACTTATTTTTGTTGTTCTAATGTTAGTTGCTTTCTTTCAAAATGCTACATCAGGAGGTTTTTGGTCATATGCTTCTCTCTATTTCATAGATTTTCTAAGAACACCTGCAGTGTATTTCAGCTATTTTCTAATAGGTACGACCACGATTGGAGTTGTATTATCAATACTATTAGGAAGAATAGCGAAAATACGAAAAATTACTTCAGCTGTTATTTTTTTCACATTTCTACAAATACTCATCTATTTACTAATGACATTATTCCCCCTAAATGTTACTCTAGGTCTGATAGTCTATAGTTTCCCAACATATGTGATCTCAACTATTTGTCTAACTGGTCTAGTTGGAACTTTCTCAAATAAAATGAGAAGAGCAACAGCATTTGGTCTATTCAACACACTTGGAATCGCAGGCTCGATCTCAGCAACCTTGCTAATGGGATTTGCTGCTGACAAATCGTCTAAAGGGTTAACAGTAATGTTAGGCTTTGCTTTAGGATTCTCAATTTGTACCTTCATTTTGACGATAATTCTTTCAGTTATTATTGAAAGAAGAAAGCATTTAATCTGAAAAACTTAAGAATATGAAAAATGAGTGGTCAATAGTGACCAGCAGCTTAAATATCTGTGACCAATCAATATAAGCATACAAAACTTAAGGTGATATGAATGAACTTTGATGAATTAGGAGAAAAACTTGGAGAAGAAATAGAGAAAAAAGTTAAATCAAAAGGTAAAACTAGAGAAATTTCTGATGCTGCTGAGATAAAAGAAATTCTTGGCGCAGTTTCTGGAGAGGTTCCAGCACTAATCAAGAATATCTTTTCAGCAATCTATGATCCTGAAATAGCTACCAATTATGGTAAAGGAATCGTTGCTCTTCATGAGCAGCTTACAGGTCAAGGATTGCCTGAAGATATGGTTAGAGAAATAATCATGAATTTCTCTAAATCTTTCGATATAGTAGGAAAAACTCTGAAATCAAGCATCAGTAAAAATTCAGACGATGATTAACAGAAGTAGTTGGTGTCGACTTTGACAGACAAATTATATTCAATTGTGGTATCTATCAATTATATTTCTTATTTAATCATAGTGCTTCCATTGATGCTATTCTATTATTTCATAACAAATCCAGTAAAGAGAATCAGAAATCAAAGAGCACTAAAAAAAGAGCTTAAGAAGGGTGGTATTCCAAAACTGTTAAGAAAAGAAATAGCTGAATCCTACAAAGATTTCACTAAGCTTCTTAGTTTTAGTAGTATTTTGAAAATGAGAAAAGAAGTAAGTTAAGATTCAAGTAAGAAAGGTTTCGTCTATGTCCGAAAATGAAAAAGCGTTAGATAGTAGAATATCAGAACTTGAAGAAAAAATCAATTATGTAATTCTTCAAATAACTAATCTACAGCATAAGGTTTCAGACAGTAACCCAGAACTAAAACAGATGATGAACTTATTACAAATTCTCACCTCCACTTTACAGATTTCAAAAGCTCCTTTAACTGTAGCTTCACAGACTCTAACGCTAAAAGATACTATTTTACAAAGATTTCCTGATTTAAAATATGATTCAATCTCAAAAGCTATAATTGTAGCTTTAGATCGGAAAAAAAGACTAAACATCTCACAATTAACTGAACAAGTGAGAAAAGAGAGAGGATCTGCATCTAGAAGAATTGTTCGCGAAAGAGTAGACAAACTAATTGAATCTGGAATTATAGCTGAAATTGATTCTGGATATGGACGACAACTAGAGCTTGTTAAAATTGAAAAAGAAGAAGAATGATTATTTCCAGACTTCTTTCATAACTCTCAGCAAATTCTGAGATTCTATTTTTTGTATATCTTCTTTATCATACCCATTTTTTCCCAAATAATCAACCAATACAGGATAGTAACTAACATCCTTTAACACATCGGGTACGGTAGCTCCATCAAAATCTGACCCGAAGCCAATGTGTTTGATTCCTACTAATTCCACAATGCAATCAATATGTTTTTTTAAATCTTCCAATTGAATTTGATCTTTTTTCTTATCACCCGAAAGAAAAGACACACAGAAATTAAGCCCTATTGTTCCATTAGTTTCGGCAATAGCTTGTATTTGCTCATCCTTCAAATTTCTTGGATGATTACAAATAGAATAAGCATTGCTATGTGAAGCAATTATTGGTTTATTAGTCTGGTCGATTACATCCCAAAAAGATTTCTCATTCAAATGACTGACATCAACAATTATACCCAAATTATTTAGTTCTTTGACTAATTCCTTACCAACTTCTGTCAACCCTCTATCTTGTTCAAAACTTTCTCCTGATAACATGTTAAATGTAACACCTGTGGCAAATCTATTCACGTTAGACCAACTTAAACCGATACTTCTCAAGCCCATTCTGTAATAATTCTTCAAAGTCAAAAATTCACTATCTATACCACCAGAACCCTCAAAATGTAAAACAGCTCCAATTTTATCATTCATTTTACATTTATTTATATCCTCTGCTGACTTTACTTGTAAAAGATCATTATCTTGGTCTTCGATTAATGAAAACCACTGGTCAACACCTTTATAGATTTCAAAATTACTCATAGCAGGAAATACTGCAAAGAAGGCTGCTAGAACTTTTCCTTTTCTTAATCTTGGAAGATCAACATGTCCTGTATCTGATTCTTCAGAAAATTTTCTTCTTTCTCTAGTCAGAGCCCATAGTACATCTGTATGTCCATCAATTATCATACTATGTGAATATTTGTTATTCGATTAAAAATTTTCTCTCTAAACTGATGAAATCTAAATGTATTTTAGTTTCTTTAAAACTAGTAAAACCGTTAAAGTTGTAGTAGAATCATATTCTTCTCCATCTTCTGATTCCCATTTACCATCACTGGTCTGTCTATGTAAAAGAACATCTAGTAAACGGGTGACAAATCTGTGATTCTCCAATCCAGCACTGATGAAGCTTTCAACCATCCAAACTAATGATGAGGAAGGATAGTTCTCTAAATTAAATGTTTGAAGCATTTCTAGTCCTCTTCTTGAGATATAGTCATTTTCTCCTTTTATTTTAATGAATGTTGGAATTGCGTTCCACAATGCGTGGGGATAGCTTTTGAAACCAGTATCATCTCTCCAGTTTCTTGATAAATAGTCTAGGCTTTTAGTTATGAAGTTTCGATATGTCTCATCACCTAAACCTAATAGGAAATTAGTCACAATAGCAGTGCAATAAATTCTGTTTGGATCTGTTCCTGGAGTTTCCCAAAGTGAGGGTTCAAAATTTCTTATACTTTGAGGTTCTTCGAAGTATCCCTCTTCAGATTGATTCATTAGTAGGAAGTTTGCTGCTTTGATGAGATAATCTTCAATTTCATCTTTCATGTCTAGAATTAGAAAGTCTTTGAAAAAAGTTATAGTTGGACCAATAGTGCTTAGTGAATCTTCTCTCATTCTGAAAGGTATCCCTCCATCAGAATTTTGTAAATTGAGTTGTTCCTTAACCATCTCTTTCGTTACAGATTTCTCTCCAAGCATCAAAGCTAGCTTAAGTCTTTCTACCTCATTTCCTTTATTCCTAATAAATTCTATTGCTTTTGACGAATCAATTTGAGGTTCATTCATCCACTAAGTAATAGATATTGTAATACTTAAACCTAACTGGGAAAAAGTTTTTCTTCAGATTTTCAGTTTTTTACTCATTTTCTCTGCTGCATCACGTTTAGCTGATTTTCTGTTTGATCCTTTTCCAGAGCTTATATATTCCTTTTCACCTATTTTTGCTTTGCATTGCATAAAGAAAATAGGTTCGTGATCTTCCCCTTTTTTCCTTAAAAGGGAATATTCAGGAAGTTCTAATCCCTCTTTTTGGAAAAATTCCTGAAGTTGATTGATGGGATTATGCTCACAAACTGTTAGTTTAAGTATTTTCTCTCTCCCTTTTTCATCATTTATCTCATTTTTAAAAAGCTTAAGTCGTTTGAGAAAAAGTTTGTAGAAAAATTCTCTTGTTACATCTACACCTTTAGAGAGATAAAAAGCACCAAAAATAGCTTCTAGACTATCCTCTAGATCAGTTTCAACTATTTTGTAATTAGAACTAGTTCTTAGTTTCTTTTCAATTCCTAATTCCTTTCCTACTTCAGCTAATGTATTGGTTCTAACTAAGAGAGATCTTAATTGAGACAAAATACCAACATCTTCTTTGGTTTCTTTATAGAGCCATTCAGCTGTTAGGGTATCTAATATCGAATCTCCTAGAAACTCCAATCTTTCGAAATTCAGAATAATTTGGTCTGGTGGGTGATAATTTGGATGTGTGAGTGCTTCAATCAACAAAAATTCATCCAATTCCCAATCTAGAACTTTGCTTTTCTCTAAATCTATTTTCTTAGCTTTACTCATCATGAATTCATTTATCATAGAGTTTTTAAATTCATTCCTTTGTTTTTAAGTATGGATTTTTCAAACCCTATCGATGATCTTGATTGGATTTATGGTTTATGGAGAGGAACTCTCTCTGCTGACGGTATAGATTCTGAATCATACCTACAATGTAGAAAATTTGGAATAGATATTATAGAAATAAAGCATATAAAATCCTCTGTTAAACCTGAGAAGTTACTTGAAAGGAATTTTCTCTTTTTTGATAAAACTAGGGAACAGATGAAACTTATCAGCTTTAATTCTGAAGGTTACATTGAAACATCCAATTTAATTATAAAATCTAACAAAAAACAGACTATTCTAACTAGTGATTTCGAATCGGGATATAATCTACCTCCCAATATGAAAATTATTAAGGAATTTACTTACAAAAAGAATGCAAAACAGCTCGTAATTAAAGTCAAAATGGGTTTAAGGGAAGAAATTGTATCTCAGGGGATATATACTCTTTCAGGTAAAAAATAACAGAAATAACTCAAAAATTAGTTTTTTTCTAGTGAGAGTATCATAACAATTATTAGTAAAAAACACTCATGTGTAAACAGATTAGTCTTGCCTAGGGATTTCAAAATTTATTATAGTGAAAAAATCGCTGATGAAGTCTCAGAACATGTTGAGAGGTTCCTTAGTGACACCTATCAAATGCAGTTCAGATCTGTAGGTGTTAGAATCCCTCGACAAACAGCCTGGAATACCGAAAGAAACGCTTTTGATGCTCAATTGCTTCTAAACAACGCTCAATCAGAAGGATTATCCTTTTTTCTTTGGTTGATCGAACAAGCATTAATTGTTGATAATAAGTATGTTTTCGGATATGGTGAGACCATCAAAGGAACAATTGTATCAACAGCTAGAATGGCAACAAGAACACTTACAGCAAAAGAAGTAGCATTTCACGTTGGGATAGTTTTAGGTTTGAAACCATGTGATGGAGATTGTTTAATGAAAAAAACTGATAGTTTTGAAGTTCTTATACAAAAACCATCTACTTTATGTAACACATGTACAGCAAAGTTTCAACGGGTTAAAATGCGATATATTTAATCAAATTAAATAACTATTCTCAGAAAACTTTTTAGAATTAACCCCTCTATTTGTTCCTACGAATATGTAGGATAATCTAATGGGTTCTCTTAATCATCTGGAAGAAGTACTTTTTCAAATAAACAACTTGATTCTAGAGAACAAGCTCTTCGATGAAGATGAGCTGTTATGTAGCTTCAAGGTTTTTGGGGGATTATACCTGACATCCTGTGCTGAAAAATACAACCTGATCGAACCTAGTTTATCTTTTAAGAAGAAACTCTCAAAGATTTCGAGAGCCTTTCCTACATTATATGATAATGAAATATATGACCAATTTTCTCAGATCTATCCTAAGATAATTGAAATAAGAAATAAGTTTGGTAATGAAGTTGGTTTGGATCCTTTAGGGAATCTATATCAGAAGACCTTAACAAAAATAGCTATGCAAGGAAAAGGAATAGTTTTTACTCCAATTTCTATAATAAAATACATTCTTCATCATGTAGGTTTTCCTAATAGATACTCAATAAAAGATAAACAAAATATTATTGATTTATCATCAGGTTCAGGATTATTTCTAGCGCAAGCAATAGACTTACTGATCGAACAAAATATAGAGAAATTTACTATAAATGAAATAATTAATTATATTCAAAACTACGTTATTGGATTTGATATTGACCCGCTAGCAGTATATATCACCAAATTTAATCTATCGCTGATATTAATTGAACGATTTAAAGAGAGATATACTTTAGAAACATCCTTCACTCCTAACATTTATCTAACAAACTCACTGGACAAACAAGGAGAGAAAGATATTTTTGAAGTTAAAAAAGCAAAGAATCAACAGTATGATTTTGTAGTTGGTAACCCGCCTTATATTGAAGCAAAACGGATGGATAAACTGACTAAGAAGATTTGTTTACTTAATTACCCTAAAGCTGCTAGAGGTCATTTTGATATTTATTCTTGCTTTTTAGAACTTGGTACTGATCTGTTAAAAGCCAATGGAAAACTTGGATACATCATCCCCAGCAAATTTCTTAGTTCAAGATATTCAAAAGAAATGAGAGGATATTTACTTGAACATAATCTTATTTCAGAAATTGTTGATTTAACACATCAAAATATCTTTCGTCCAGCTGTTTATCCTGTCATACTCATTTTAGATAGGAATAGAACGAATGAGGAGACAATCAAACTCGCTAATAATGTTGATTATGAAGAGTTACAAACAATGAACTTCAAATCAAAGTGTAAATATGTTTCTGCGGATTTTTTCTATAAAACCTCAAACAAAACCATTTTTCTGCCAGATTCAACTTCCCTTTCAATAATAGAGAAGATTTACAGTGATTCTGAATATAGGCTCGGAGATTTAGTTAGATTTAGATGGTCAATTTCATTCCATCGGAGAGGATTACGGGAACATTTTGTATTTGAAAAACCAGTTAGTACTAAATCTAGGAAATTTCTAGGGGGTAAACCATTTGGTGGAAATAGAGAAGTTGAACGATATGGCATTAACTGGAAAGGTTACTATTTAGATTATGATCATGAGAAAGCAAAAGGAATGAAAAATAACTTTCCTGAAATTGATATATTTACATCAAAGAAGATAATCATATGTCAACATGCTTTAAGGATGAGAGCAACACTAGATACTGAGGGTTATATTTGTAAAGATATTTTCTTGCTGGGACATTTGACTCAAAAAGCTTTAGACTTAAACATTAGTCTTGAACTCATTCTTTCTCTTTTAAATTCCGAGTTGTTCAGCTTTTTGTATTCTATAATGTATTCAAGTACTGAGATAACTGGAAAATATCTACATTATCTACCAATGTATCTTCACGATCTACCTTTTATTATTCCTGATAATCAACAGAATGAGTTACTTATTCTGAAAGTGAACTTCTTACTAAAGAAAGAAAAATTGATTTCCTCAGTGGATGAGGAAGTAGACAACATAGTTTATGGTTTGTTTAAAGTAAATGAAGACGAAAGAAAGTATGCAAAAAAACATATAAGTCAATATCTTGTAAAATAACTTGAGTAATAAATTTAACAAAAGAATCATTTATTTGGTAAGAAAGGGCTTTGAAATGTCAAACAAGGAAAAACCAATAATTAAGATTGATGAACGAAAAAAAATAGGTTTTTCTTCACGGCTCAAGGAATTTGGAATAAAACAAGTTGAAAAAATAAAAGAAACTTCCATCTCAGTTCAAGTGAAACTACAGAGAGGGGCTGGAAAATTTTGGATTTGGTTCAAAATCAAAAGTAAGGAGTTTTGGATTTTTCTGAAAGAATATGTTTTTCACTATTATACTCCTATAGGCTTCTTACTTCTGTTTGAATACTACATTTTTATCTGGCCTATTTTGAAATTTCTTAAACTATTCTTCCATATAATTTACCCACCCAAACTAAGAAAATATACTGTGAAGAAATTGAAAGCTCTTTGGCAAACTGTACAAATCAAAGTAATACCAGTGTTGATGAAACTTTCATTTATCATTCTTGCAGTTCTTTTCACTATTGTTACAGCTCTTGGAAAGTTAAGTTTGATATTATTTGACATAATTGTTCCAAGAGGTTTAAGAGAATTAGTCCCCCTGCTTCAAATGTACAGAAAATATGTTCTTACAGTTGCGAATTTTCTATCTGGGAAAAAATCTAAAGAAATCATAGAGGTTTCACAAGAAATAGATGAAATTGTTCAGAAAGAAAGACAGATGACAAAAGCTTATCCGATTAGGAGAGCATTTGGTGAGGTAATTAATGTAGCTATTGGAACCCCGTTAATTATTATTGCAATTCCAACAATAATAGGTAAAGCTTTTGGTTTTCAAAAACTTGATCTCATTTATTTGTTTAATTATTGGTTCAACCTTAAACCAATCTGGACAATTACTCTCTTCGGAACAGGTCTTCTTGTCGTTTCTTGGGTGGCAACAATTTTTGGACCAATATATGCGTTATTCCATGAATGTAATGTATATCTAATGAGATGGGGAGCTTATCGCTGGGCAAACATTTACAGAACACTTGAAAACTTCTTTTCCTTACCATATCATGCTGCTAAATCATCTTTTAGCTTCTTCGATGCTCCTCCAGTATCTACGGAAACGATGGTGGACTTTAGACTAGAAATTATGGAGGAAGTAGATGCCATGAAAGAGAAAGTTCAACAGCTTCTTTCTCTTGATCAAAGGAATGTTCCGGAAAGGTCGAAAAATAACTTAGAGAAGCTACTAAATGAAGCAGAATTATCATTAAATGAGTTAGATATATCAAAAATAACTAAGCAAACAGGAAGGACTTTTGCATTACTTATTTGGTCAAAAGAATCTTCTATTGTTCCATGGATGAGACAAGAAGCTAAAGCAAGATTTGCAAAGAAGAATAATATGAGTCGAAAAGAAGTTGAAAAAGCTTTCAAAGTGATTCTTACAAAAATAGAGGAAGGTTATATCAGCTATGATCTATTTTCGTCTGTTCTTATTACAGGTGCACTTAAAGGAGTTGCTAAACAACAACTAAAATACGAACAAATCATGCCAGATGTCGAATATAATAAATTAGCAATTTCGCTAGCTTTAGGTGCTCAACAGTATATCAAGGATGAATTTAGTAGTATACCTTGGTATGAAAGATTAGGAAAGAAGATAGGAATTTCTCTTATTGCTCCTTTGATGCCTTTTATAATGCTTTTTTACATTTTCTATAAATATATAAGACATTTAATCATATTCTCAATTAGTGCAATTATCTCCATAGGTACAAGAAAAATAATCAGATTCTTTTCTCAAAGATTTAAGGAAATATCTGAAACATTAACAACAACATACGATAACGTTAAGAAACGAGGGAGAACATTCAGCTGGAAAAGAGATTTGAATATTGATTTTTTTGAAATCTTTAAAAAAGGTTTCAAATTTCTAGTTAAACTCGTACCAATGATTATCTGGTTATTTTTAAAGGGAATTTATAGGTTTATCAGTCGAATATGGACAAGAAGAAGTATTGAAGAAAAACAGAGAAGAGACTTTGAAAGAGAGTTAACCACAGAATCTTTGATATCAATGTATGAAGAAATCTATGATAAATTACTAATAACAGATTTACTACTTTCAAAATAGAATAATTCTTCTTTCAATTGATAGTTTCACAACTTTAAAATTTGTATATGTTATTGTAATAACAATGGCTTCTTCAGAAATTATGGGTGATTCAAAGGAAAGTGTGGAAGAACAAGAAGAAACTATCAAAGGAAAAGAAGCAGATAAAGTGGATGTGAAAGAGGAATCTAAAGACAGAAAGATTTCATTTTCAGTTGTTGCCTTCTTTATAGCTTTGATTTCTGTTGGTGCAAAATTTGCGTTGATAATTTTTGATATTTTTATACCAAAAGCATTACGAGAATATGTTCCTTTCTTCAATATGATGAGAAAAATCACTCTTCCAATATCTGAAATAATGGCAGGCAAGAAATCAAAAGAGATATCCGAAGTTGCAAATGAGCTTGATGAACTTGAATTAAGAGGCCAGAAAGTTATGAAAGCTTATCCTTTACGTAGAACTATCGGTCAAGCAATGAGCATGGGAATATCGCCTATTATTTTAGTTCTAATCCCTACAATTATCTGGGGAAAAGGATTGGTAGGATATCTTAATAATTATTTACCTCCCGTAGTAAGCATTATGTTATTAGGTACATTAATGCTCTTAATTTCCTGGGTAGTAACCTTATTTGGACCTATTTATGTTGTTTTTCACAGCTCAAGTAAATATCTATTGAAGATGGGAGCTTACAGATGGGCTTCAATCTACCAAGATCTAGAAAATATTTTTGCCCTTCCTTATTATGCAGCAAGATCCTCCTTTTCTTTTCTTGCTTCACCACCAATTTCTAGTGAAACTTTTGATGAATTCAAGCTTGAAGTTAAAGAAGAGCTAGATTTAGTGAAGGAAAAAGTCGAAGGTTTGTTATCCCTAGATACTAAAAATGTTCCTGAGAGATCAAAAAAAGAGCTTGAAAAACTTCTCAAGAAAATCGATATACCTTTAACAGAATTTGATTTAGCGAAAGTAAAAGATTCTACATCCAGAACCTTCGCTTTACTAATTTGGGCTAAGGAAGAGTCAATTCTCCCATGGAGAAGAAATGAAGCTTTAGAAAGATTTGCAATGAGAAATAAGTTAACAGTTGAGGAAGCTGAAGAAGCATTCTATACCCTAAACAGAAAAAGAAAGAAAGAGGGACTTAAAGAAGAAACTATTAAATCAATTCTTATAACAGGAGCATTAAAAGGAATTGAGCAGCAAGAAGAAAAATATAATCAAATTATGGCAGATATAGAATCCAATAAACTTGCCATTTCCTTAGCTCTTGGAGCTGAACAATATCTTGAAGATATCTACAGACCTCTGCCAAAATTTGTTGTTATCTTAAAAGCTATTGGAGTGTCTATATTTGCCATTTTAATGCCTTTTCTACTTATTATTCTAGCTGTTTTACTATACATTAAACACTTGCTTTTTACTTTGGTAAAAACTATTTTCTCTAAAGGTACCATTCAGATTCATAAATACATCGGAAAAAGGTATTCTGAAATTAAAGAGAATTTAATAGAAACATATCAGTCAGTAAAACAAAAAGGTAAAGAATTTAGTTTCAAAGAAGATCTGGATTTTAGTTTCAAGAAATTCTTTCTAGCATTTGGTAAATATTTTATTAAATTCCTATTATTCTTGATTAAACTTGTTACTCTTTGGCCATTTTGGAAATCTCTCTATGTTAGAATTGTCAAACTAATCAAAAGAAGAAAACCTGAAAATAGGATGCGAAGAATGTTTGAAAAGGAACTAACAACAGAATCATTAGCTTTTATGTATCAGGAAATATATGAGAAAATCATAGTTCAATAAAAGCAAACAAGGTTTCACTACTCATATATGGAAAACAAAACTTAAAAATGAGATGCTAGTTTCTTTTTTTGTCTTAAATACATTATTTGATAATTGAGCTGTAAACGAATGTCAAAAACTGATGAACCAGTATTAAAAAAATTTGGACCAGCGATGGTATCTTTAGCTAATGCAGCTAGAGCTTTTGATGCACCAGTAAGATATCCTGTTCTCTTTAGAGCTCCTTTCCTCGGAACTACAGGAATAAAAGGGACCATGGCTTTCCCAAGAATGTCATCATTTGTAACACTTATAGAGCATTTCTTGGGATTATTTATTTTGTTTCCAATATTACTCTTCACACGTGGATTTGGGAAGCTGAAAGAAACTATAAAGAGTTTTACTAAGCTTGAATGGTTTTCTGTTATTTTCATCTCAGTTGGAGGATCAGCACTTGGTTTGTTTTTCTTCTTAATTTCATTCGCTTTAGGCAATCCTACAATAGCTATTTTGTTACAAAAGGCTCAACCATTGATTACTTTTATTTTTGCATATTTTATACTTAAAGAAAGACCAACCAAATGGTTTTGGGGAGCTTTAGTTTTATCTTTAGTTGGAATAGGACTAATTGTAACTCCAGATATAATAAAAAGTACACAAACCTTCGATTATACTGGCCTAATAGCTATTTTGTGTTCCTTAATAGCAGCAACCCTTTGGGGAGGTTCAACAGTTTTTGGTAGAATCTTGACAAAGAAAGTAGATTATTGGGATCTGACCTTGCTCCGTTATGTCGGAGGATTTCTATTTCTACTAGTCTTCAATATAGCTTTGTTTACTTATAACAAAGATTACTATAGCATGCTCGGTCAATCTGTAAGTGTTTTTGGACCCTGGAGTTGGCAATGGCCTATGATTGTATGTATCCTTTTCTCAACTATATTTACTGGAGGAATATTACCTTTAGCCTTATATTATTACGGTCTTAGAAGATCAAAAGCAACTATTGCTGGTTTAGCAGAATTAGCTTTTCCTTTGTTGGCTATTTTAGTAAATTTTATCTTCCTAGGAGCAACTCTTAATTGGTTCCAAGGTGCAGGAGCTATTATTTTACTAGTCACAGTATCAACATTATCATTCATCAACGCTAAAGAAACGGAAAAAAAACCTAATAACTTCATGGAAACGTAGCTAAATTACCAATCAATTCCAAAAGTAATCTCTAGAATATTAGGACCTAGAACTTTTCCATGATTGAAATTCAATAAGGTTATTCTATTTTTTAGATATGAACGAACATCGTTCAAAAGAATTTCATAGCTACTACTATCAATTTCCTTCTCTAAATGAAGGGTTGCATTGAATATTTTCATCGCACTATCATACTCGATGTCGACTTCTGTAAATGAATGTTTGAAGAATTTTGATGAAAACATTTCTTGAATTTCATTATATCTTTCTGTCAAGAACCATTGAGGGACCAGTTCATCTTCTTCCTCTGCTACATCTTTGTAAGTCTCTTTTTTCTTCCCATGGTAGTCTCCCAACATTTTGAATATTAGCTCATTTACCCTAAGTAAGAGATAGTCATTGAAGCTTTCACTTGTCAGAAGTTTTCGCTTGACTTGTTCATAGTAATCGCTGAACATCTCATCACTATAATGAATCATCTTAGATTCAAACCATTTCCCAACAATAGCAAGAATATCATTTGTATCAAATTGAAAAACCAGCTTATTTGGTCTATCTTCATCACTCATAATAATCCTCTCAAGTGGATATAATATTGTATACATAGGATTTCCTTGTTTATATATTATTCTAAAATACAACATATTTCCTATAAAATCAGAAACTACTTCAACTTCTTAGTACTTTACAGACACTATTATTTGCTGATTTAGTGTTAATCAATGTGATAGAAGGTACTTTTATGCTTCTTTAAATACCCATGTCGCCAAAGTCGTTCAAGAACATCAACAATATCAGAATAGAAGTTTTTAATCTCAAATTTAGTATTCAACCTAACTGGGATATCATGTGCTTTAGCATAATAATTGAAATACTGAAAATCAAAAAATGTGAGCTCCGGTCTTGAAAATTCCCAATCTAGAAGTTTGATTTTGCCTTCATTTACAATGAAATTAGGAGGTATTAGATCTCCATGAACGTGAGTTAAATGTTCAGAGTACTCATCTAAAATCTCTACTTGTTGATTGGTTAACTTCTTCAGTTTTTCAACTAGCTTTGGAGGATAGTTATCTTTTGAAGACTCAAAAAGTTTAGCAATTTTTGTGTAATATTCTATTACATCTTCTTTAATTGCATTCCTTTTTTCTTTTGATTTTTGGTGAATTTTCTCAATAACACTAGTTATTTCAGAAGGATCTATTAGGTTATAGTCGACTAAGTGAAGCTCCTGTCCCAATAAATATTCACAAACTAAAATCCCAGATTTATTCTCCCAGATTATCTTTGGAGCAATGTCACCACCAAATAGTTCTAGGGCGTGCTTTTCTCGTTCAAATCTTGATTCAGACTGGTAAATATCATTTTTAGAGAATATTTTGCAGACAGCTAAAGGCTCTTGTTCATTCCCTGAAATCAGATATTTTTCATTCGTATAACCTTTTTCAATAGGTTGCCAGCTGAACTGTTGATAATTCTTAAACTGTTCAATGATTGCTATTTCTATATCAGTTTTCAGATTTTCAGAAATCAAATTAGAATAACCTCAGATGGGAGAACATGTAGTTGTATTTCTTTATTTGTTGCAGACTCTATATTAAGCATTTCTTTCTTGCAATCAACCTTGAAGTATTCGAGATGAGCATCCTTAAGATCAACTACAATCCTGAAATTTTCTTCATCCTTTTCTATAATAGATTTAATCCTTCCAATAAATTCTATCACTTTGTCATCTTCAGAAAGATCATATACAATTTTAAAAGAAGAAGGAGGGATTCTTATTCCAGTTATTTTTCTTTTAATTTCATAAGGAAGGGTGATTAAACCAACAGGAGTTGAAACCAAGGAATTACCATTTTTAGTTTCTAGAAACTCTACTGGCCAAACATTTGAAGAGCCCATAATCTTGGCTATTAGATAATTTCTAGGAGTTCTATCTACCTCTATTACACTTCCTATTTGTTGAATCTTTCCGTCATACATTAGAGCCACTCTATCGCTGATTAATCTACTCTCTTCCTGATTATGAGTAACATAGAGTGTTGTAATCCCTGTCTCCTTTTGTATTCTTCTTATCGTTAAAGCTAGGGATTCTCTACCAGAAGCATCAATACTTGATAATGGTTCATCAAGAAGCAATAAACTTGGTTTAATAGCTAATGCTCGGGCTAAAGCTACCCTTTGTTTTTGTCCTCCACTAATTTCACTTGGAAATCTGTTCAATAAATCTTGAATTTGTGTGATCTCTGCGATCCATTTGATTCTCTCTTTTATCTCTTCTTTAGACAATTTATGAGCTTCTAAACCAAAGGAGATATTCTGCTCAACCTTCATATGTGGAAAAAGAACTTGCGCTTGGGGAACATACCCTACTTTTCTCTTTTGAGGTGTATATTTTGTGATATCTTCTTTATCAAAAATAACTGTTCCTTCTTCTGGATCTATTATACCTGCAATAATCTTCAATAAACTCGTTTTACCACAACCGCTTGCTCCTAGAAGAACCAATAATTCTCCATCTAGAATTTCGAGTTCAAAATTTTCGATTATTAGTTTTTTTTCGTATTTCATAGATAAATTATTTATTTTTACATTAACCATCTCTACACCTTCAATTCAATATCTCCAAATTTGTTTATCAAATAGAAACATAAAGCTGTAATCAATACTAGAACACTTGCCATTGCAGTTGAAATTTGTAGTGTTTGAGAACCTAAAAGATTGTATATACCTATTGATAATGTTTCATAATTAGCTCTTGCTAGAAGATAAGTGGCACCAAATTCTCCTAAACTAATCGCAAAAGAAAAAATTCCTCCTACAATAATTCCTCTTTTTATCAGTGGAAACTCTATTTTTCTAAAAACCATCACTCTAGAAGCTCCTAATGATGAAGCAACATTCAATAATTCAACATCAATTCGATTATATGCAACTAAAATTGATCTCGTTACGAACGGTATGCTGATCAGAACATGAGACATTATTATGAAAATCCAGACGGAATTATAATATGAGCTCAATCCGCTAAAATTAAGATAAAGTCCTAAACCCAAAGTTATCGATGATGTTGCCATTGGGAGAATTATGAGATAAGAAACTAAGCTTTCTGAAATTGATCTTTGGTATTTTTTGATACTTTGATATCTATTTCTAAGTACAAATACTATCAACACAGAGAGTATCAGGCTTATTACAGCTGCTACGGTAGCAAACAGTAAGGTATTTCCAAAAAGCCTAATCGTGTTCGTATTGAGAGGAGTTATTTTCTGCTGAGTAAAAATTTGTGAATATCCCCAAAATGGGGAATCACCAGGAGATTTTGGAATAAATGATTTCACAATGATAGCTATAATCGGAGCAAATGAAAAGAGAATCACAATAAAAACAAAAACTATGGCAAGAGATAAACTAACTGTACTTTTCCAGTCTTTTCCTTTAAAAGAAAGTCTTGCTGTTTTAAGACCCTTTTCTTTACCTTCTGCCATTTTTCTTGACTTACGTTCAACAACCAAATAAAGAATTATTACAAGACTGTTAATAACTAATTGAATCACAGCAAGAGAAGCTCCTTCTGAAAATTTTAACAGATCAAATGATTCATAAATCAATACTTCAAGCGTATAAAAGTTGAAATTTCCTAGCTTCATTACGATTGCAAAACTATTGAAAGTATAAATGAATACTAATAATGATGAGGATATAATTGCATTTTTTATTTGTGGAAAAACTATCTTTTGGAAGGTTTTTCCTTTCCCAACCCCAAGAGTTGATGAAACTTCAATTTGCTCATTATCTATATTTCGCCAAGCAGGAATTGTTAGTCTTATAATTACAGAAAGATTGTAAAAAACATGTGCGAGAACTATCCCTTGTACCGTTCCGTCAATAGTGATTAGAACATTGCTAGAATTCGTTATATTCTGCCAGAGCAGATTTACCCATCCTCCTTGACCATATGTAACTGTAAATCCAATTAATACAATAACTGGTGGTAAAACGAAAGGTATAGTGAGCAAATTGACAATTAGTTTTCTTCCCTTGAATTCATATTTGGCAAAGAAATAGCCAACAGGTAATCCAATTAATAAACACAGAACTGTCGATAAAGACGCTTGGAGTAAAGTAAAACCCAGAAATTTTAGATTAAAAGGATCACTCAGAGTTTCCCAAAAAACCTTAAAACCACTTCCAGAATCTGAACTTAATGCTGTCTGGAAAATTCTAACTATTGGAATATAAAAGAAGGCTAAAAGAAAGGAAATTAATGCTATAATTGACAAGCTAATAATGAACTTATTTGATAATCCTTCAAAATTTCTAGCTTTCTTTTGAATAAATCTATGCATCTGTTTACCGCCTTCTCAGTTTCTATGTTTTTTAATTATAACATAAGAAATTGAAGCGGTTAATATTGATAGAACAATTCCCAGGAAATTACTGAAGGGGGCTACTTCAGTCTTCCAATCACGCTTCCACCTCTCCAGATTTTCTTTTAAAAGTTCTGCAGATATCAGATTATTAAGAATATCAACTTCATTTGGATTTATTGAATTATCTATAAAACAGCTAGATATTGTTGCATTCTCATGAACTGGATACATCCAGTTATTTAGCGGGATATTATCCTGCAATTCTTTACTCAAGAACCAATCAATAAACTGTTTACCAGCATCAGGGTGAGGTGAATTATTCACTAATCCTATTCCTTCAATTTGTAACCAAGCATTTTCAAGATTCTGTTCATGAGAAAGTATTGCTGCTGAAGGTGGGGGGTTACCTTCACCCACACCATAGATGGGGTGACAAACATCATAAGCTGGACTAGTTCCATATGATACCATCATTGGCCGATTTTCCTCTTCGGTATAATAAATACTAAATGCATCTCCCCAGCTTGAAACTATTCTAAGGTCCTTTTTAGCCTCTTTCCACCAATCTCTCCAATTTTGACCTAATAATCCTTCAAAACCTATATTAGAATCCCCATATACAGCTATTGTCCATAGTAAAAAACCAAGTCCGGGTGAACTAAAATTAGGATTCTGAACAACCAGTTTCTTATCCAAATCATAATCTAATATATCTTCTAATGTCAGATCAGCTAACTCTGGATTAGTTGTTGTATTAATTCTGTTTATTGAATGCCATAAGGCTATTATGCCCATATCATAAGGCAAGACATATTTCTCAGAATCAAGATTATCTATAATAATTTGAGATATGTTTGACAGTGCTGGTGAATCATAAGGTTGGAGAATCTCTTCTTCTTTTGCAGTATATATTAGAACATTATCTATCCCAATCAAAACATCTGCTACAGGATTATCCTTTTCCAGAGCAGCTTGAGTAACTATTGAATTTGCATCAGATAACAGTATAACTTGTATATCCTCTTCAAGAATTCCGCTATAGTTTGAGAATCCAGAAATGAAATCATAACCAGGATCAGCAAGAAGAGAATCATAGGTATAAATAACTAAGGAATAATCTTCAACAGCATGATTCAAAGCTTTGGATTCCATGCTAACAGACGTTAAAAGCATAATAAAAACTAGACAAAGTGTGAAGATCTTTCTCATATTATCATACTAACACGTGTGAGAGAGAATTTAAATATTAGGGTCACTATATAGAGGGGCTATACTATTTTGGTAGAATGCTAATAAGGTCAAATAATTCCTTCTTATCTTGGGCAAACAAATATGAAATTGATTCAAAGCCTGGACTTGCTTTATCAATTAAGACTTGCACATCTATTATTCTATTGGTCTTTTCTATCTCTGAAAGAACTTGATTTTTTTCTATATCTAGATGTTCTGTTTCAATAAATTTGATCTTTTTTGTGAGAAAGATCTCTTTTAGTTCATCTTTTGTTTTAACGCTCAGAATCCATTGAATATCTGGACGATTTTTTTTTATCCAAAGGAGTAGAAGGGATGAAGTTTTAGAACACCCGAACTCAGGAGGACTAACATTCGTAATCTGTTCTTTCACTTTAATTATTCTTCCTGGAAAGCTAGCTACATCATCTAAATCAGTAGCATCGCTTTCACAGTGAGCTAGTTGAGCTCCAATTTCAGGTATCCATTGATATAGGTCTTTAACACTTTTCATTTCCTCTAAAGTATCGTTCAGACTCTGGAGAATTATTGATCTTGAGGCAATAGTTGGAAGAGTATCAAATCCAGAACATATGCTACAATTCTGAATATTATTGATTTCTGGAAGCATTTGCTTGTGAATAGAGCAAATGGGACCACTAACCCTTAGAGATTTGCACTTTGTACAAATTGTTCTCATGACATAATCTAGTGACTGTTTTGAAAAGAGCATCTCTGAAACAACTGATGAAAGAGTCTCTAGATGAGGGTTGACTCTTTTATCGCCTATCTTTGAAATATCCTTTTGTAAATAGGATACAATTACGGGTTGTTTAACACCTAATATTTCTGCTATTTTGTTTTGAGATAATCCTTTATCTCTCAACTCATGTGCCACTCTAATTCTTAAACTTGGTAAAAATGATGATGCAATAAACTCACAAGGAAATCTCATTTAATCACCTATATGAGTACTATAAAGGGGCCCTATTTAAAGTTTCCAAGAAACATGAAATGCTACTAAATTACATAACAGATATAAACAACTAATACTTTTGTTGCTTGAAATAAATGGTTAATGTCTTGAATGCGGTCCTAGGTACGATGGTATTTCTTATTGTGTGTGTTGTACTTATTTGCATAGTCTTTTGGATGTTCAAGTATGCTGCAATAGAACCAAGAGAAGATGTCGAAGAAGGATCGATTGAGAATTAACTATTAGATGAACTTGGAATTAAGGATAAAAAGCAGATTGAAGCAAATTTAATAAGGGTATCAACGTACAATAAATAGACTAGTCGTTTATTATAAAGCTATATACTTCGAAATAATGGAAGAAGAGAAATGGAAAACGAAGAGAACTCAATATCAACTGGAACGGTCTATCTAGAAAAAATATTCAAGATAGCCCAAGACAGGAGATATTCAACAGCTATAGATGTCTGGTCCATTATCCTTGATGCAGAGTTCTCAAACAGAAAATATGAAAGTTTAGATGGAAAGTCCATTTTAGGGATTACTGCAGCTGACATTGCTACTAGCTTAAATATGCATCTTAGCTCTGTTTATCATAATCTCAAAATTCTTCAATCTGAGGAATTTGACTTACTCGAAACAGATGAATTAATCATCTATAACGAGAAAGGAAGAAGAGTTAAACAGAAAGTATACAAGTTACCGAGAATCTATTATGATGAATTCAGACAAATTCTGAACGAACTTCATCATGAAGGATTCAGGCCACCTCATAAGAAGTTTACTTTCTTTAATTTACTCAAAATTAGAGGAATACTGTCCCACTATGCAGCTTTATTACACAAAGATAGAGTACTTGTAACAAAAGAAGTTGAAGAATCTAAGGATTGGTATCTTGATTGGATGAACCCTCTTAGGTTGCGTAATAATATTGTAACTCCTGGAGTTATTTACAAGTTTACTCAAGAAGATATGGAAAAAATTCTAGGCCAAATTGTTACTCTTCTAGAAGATTACACAGATAGTTATAGTGATGAACATGAAGAAAGAGGAATATTACCTGTTTCTTTTACATATTTAGTCTGGGTTCCTTATACCGAACTAATGAGAAAAGGTGAATGGCTTAATAGAGAGGAGTATGAAGAACGGATCGCAGAATCTCTAGCAAAAACCCCCAAAGAAGACTTATTGGAATGTCAAAAAGACCATGATACTTTCTTCAGATATGGTTTAGCTTGTCCTGTTTGTGGGGAGAAATCAAAAAATTACAAGCGTTAGGTTTTAACCCAAGACCTGACCAGAATCTATTCTAATGACTTGACCTTGAATATGGTCTGTAGTTAAGAGCAATTTGATGAGAGGGTATATTTCTTCAGGTTTTAGTGATTGTTTCATAGGATTTTTATTTTCAATCTTAAGTAAAATGTCCTTATATGAATCACCAGATTCTAACGCTTTATTTTTGAGCTCATCAATGTGTCTGTCAGTCATAACATATCCTGGAGCAATTGCATTTGTGACAATCTTATGTTCTGCTCCTTCTTGAGCAAACGATAAGGTCAAGTTATGAACAGCAGCTTTTGCAACGCCATAAGGCATTTTCTTCTTGGAAGGTTTTAATCCCGTGGTTGATCCAAAAAAGAGGATATTTCCTCCCCCTTGCTCTTGCATCCACATATAACCCTCTTTACCTATTAGAAAAGTTGAATCTAGATTAACAGCTAAAACTTTTCTAAAGTCACTGTAACTTACATCTTCAATTGGTTTACTAATCAAACTTCCTCCTACGAAAATGATTAAACCATCGATTTTTGGAGTAAGAATTTTTACTTCATTAAAAGCTTCAATAACACTACTTTCAGAGGTGTAGTCACACTCTACAAAGTCTATAGAATAACCATTTTGATTAAGAATTTCAATAAATTCTTTGCTATTCTTACCGCCGATACCTATTACTCGAAAGTAATCCTTAACTAGTTTTTCAGTTACAATTTTCCCAATTCCACTTCCTGGAGCTGCAATTAAAATTGTTTTTTGATGATTTTGGGGCATTATCTTCAAATACATTTACTTTACAAGATGTTAAATTTTTTTGTGAATCAAAAGTAAGGAAAATACTTAAGGAGAAGAGGACAAATGTAAACACATAAACTAAAGTGATGAACAATGGAAACAGAAGTTTTTACTGTAAATATTGATCAATTAAACATGAACAAAATCAGGGATGTAGCTAGTGCAATTACAGCTGGTCAAATTGTTGCTTTTCCAACAGATACAATCTATGGGATGGGTTGCGATGTTTTCAACGAGGAAGCAGTTAAGGAATTGTACAAAATAAAAGGACGACCAGCTAATAAACCAATCAATGTATTGATATCGAGTGTTGATCAAGTATATGATGTAGCAAAAAATATTAAACCTTTGTTTTTCACTCTTGCAGAAAAGTTCTGGCCAGGAGCTTTAACAATAATAGTTGAAAAGAATTCAACAGTAAATGACATTGTAACTTCTGGACAAAGTACTGTAGGGGTTCGTGTTCCAGATAACTTAATCGTACAAGAATTAATTAACATCGCACATACTCCATTAGCTACAACCAGTGCAAACATATCAGAGGAACCAAGCGCAACCAAGGCTAAAGAAGTTTTAAACTATTTCGATGGTAAAATCCCTTACATTATTGATGGAGGAAAAGTAGATATTGGTCGATCATCAACAATTGTGGACATTTCATCAAAACCTCCTAGAATTGTTAGACAAGGAGCAATACCATTTGCAGAGTTAAAGCCGAATATCAGAGGATTAAGAAAGGAATAGATGATAAACTGACTCTGTAAAATCTTTTTAAATGACCAAATAAATAGTTAAAGTTGATATAAATGACAATGGAAATCATATTCTGGGATGCAGATACTCAGAGAGATTTTATGGAACAAGATGGGAAGCTTTACGTTCCAGACGCAGAAAATCTCAAAGAAAACTTAGCAAAACTCACTCAATATGCAAGATTAAACAATATTAGAATTCTTGGTTCAGTTGATTATCATTCAGATACAGACCCTGAGATAGATAAGGAAAACCCTGATTTTTCTGAAACATTTCCACCACATTGTTTGCAAAATGATCCAGGTCAAGAAAAGATAATTGAAACCAGATCAGATTTAACTATCTGGATTGATCCTATTACATATCCTGAAAAAAAATTAGTTGAAGCTCTAGAAGCCAAAGGACCTATCATGTTTAGAAAAACAGAACATAGTGCTTTTTCAAACCCTAATTTAATGCCTTTAATAGGGATAATTAAACCAAAGAAAGTAATCATCTACGGAGTTGCAATAGATTTCTGTGTTCGAACAACAATTGAAGGGTTCTTAAATTTTGGAGATTTAGAAATCTATTTGGTAATTGATGCAATAGAAGGGATCGACGAGGAAAAATCATTAAAATTGATTGAAGATTGGATTCAAAAAGGGGTCTATACAACTTCAACTTTAGCTATCTTACAAGGTCACCTCTACGACTGAAAATCAGAAAGTGAGTTGATACCAACCATCTTTCAGCATTTCAGTTACTAATGTTCCTACATATTGAATATCAATACCAAGTTTCTCTAACTCTTTACTAACCCCAAAGTTATCACTACATGCTTTACAAGCAATAACTTCTACATCAGCATCAATAAGTAAACGAATCTGTTCTTGAAATTCTCTATTCTCAGCAGCTATTTTTTCTGTTGGTCCCCAGAGAATAACTCTAACTTGATCCATCCAGTCCTGTTTCTTGGAATTATAAGCATATGGGAAACTTAGCTCACGATGAACAACTTCATCAGCTGAACTCAAAATCATAAACACTCTATGCATACATCAAACAGAATACTGTTGGTTAAATTATTTCTGGTTTTACAAAAGTGTTCTTTTCAGTTCTCAAGAATTATTTCCCCAACTTCTTTTTTCTAATAATGGTTGTAGTAACAAAGAAAATAATACTGGGTATCAAGACCTGAAAAATGGCAGTATCAACGTGAGAAAGAAATGCTAACCACTCTACTGCTTTGTAGAGCAAAGGCCAATCTGAACCTTCATCATCATATTCAGTTAAGGGTTCTTGTCCATCTCTATCACTATTTTCTTCTATTTCTGCATGTGGACTAATGAGAAAGATTCTTCCATCTCCATAATTATTAGCAGTGATTGCAACTTGTTCTGTCAAGTTATAAACACCTAAAACTGTAACTTCGGCACCCTCATATATTTCGAAATATGGACCACCACCATAGATAATCTGCATTGAATCAGGAAGATTTTGAGATATTGGATGTTCGTGAGTAACTATGTCTACTTGTGCCATTGCCCATCCTGGTTCTGGTCTCTCAGCAAGTTCAAAGATAGGACCCCATGCTACAGCAGGAATAAGATCTAGATTCAATTCGTCTCCTTCTACTTTGTAGTCTGGAGCTGGAAATGAAGGATCATCCATCCAGACCATGTAATCACATGCATAGTATGCTCCTGCACATACACCAAAATATCCTCCACCTTTTCTAATGAAATCTTGTACAACCTGTTTTCCTTCTAAGCCCATTTCATCCCAGAAAGCTGGATAATGTCCACCTGGCCAATAAAGAATATCATATGCATCTAAACAACCATCAATAATATCTTGTCCAGATACATTAGCATAAGTACAACCTGCCCAATCAAAGAAGCTTTGTATGACAATCTTTCCATAATTCCAAGCACCCGAACCATTATAACAAGCTACTTTGACATCACAAAGATGATTGAATGAGAAGTCATCTTTAAAAGTTGATTCTGAAGCTGAATTAACAGAAATTAAACAAGGATAAAATAAGAGAATAACAAAAATTAATGTGATACTATTCTTTTTCTTCATATATTTTAAAAAAGTAATGTAGTTATTTAACATTTACTAGAACACTTAAGCGTTTAATCATATATTGTAGATTTCTGAGTGACATTGATATTAGCAAGAAATTAAGACAACCTATATCGATGATGGGACTGGGAGCATAGTTCATCAAAAAGGGTTAAGAATTTCAAATTTACAAGCAAAACTGACCATTCACTCTTTTCTACTCTCTTTTTTTTATTTCAAAAGAATATTTTTCTTTATCTATCCAAGGGCAAGCAACACAATCATCACAAGAGCCACTGCAACTCCCTTGAGACAAAAGGAATCTAGTAAGACGTCTTCTGATCTTCATCCAAAACGAAATATTCACAACATTCTGTTCTTGAGTACTCATACAAACCATCCTACATAATTGCTAAAAATATTTGAAATACGATTACTGTTAAAATTGATGTAACAATCAAAGGATAGAAGAAACCAATTGCAGTTAGTTTCCAACTTCTAGTTTCAGATTTTATTACAGCAATAGTTGCAAAACAAGGAGCATAAGTTAATTGGAACAACAAGAATGATATAACTTGGGGTATAGTCCATAATACTCTCGTTATTCCACCTGGATGAAGAATACTCAAAGCTGATATAATTACTTCTTTTGCTGGAATACCGAATATTAATGGCACAACCATCTTCCAACTAAATCCAAAGAGTGGAATTGTTATTACTTCTAGTCCCCTTCCAAGGAATTCAGCTATAGAGATTTTAGTAACTATCACAGGACTCATTCCAACATAAAGTAAAACAGTATTCTCTGTTGGTTTAACATAAGGAACATTACTAAGGAACCAAATTACCAAGGAGGCGACAAAGATGAATGCACCTGCTTTTTTTAGAAAAATACCAGTTCTTTCCCAAGTAAGATTCATTACACTTCTAAGTCTTGGACGACGGTATTCAGGAAGTTCAAGAATTAAAGGAAGTGGATCATCACGTTCATAGAACAATTTGAATATGAGACCAGTTATCAGAACCAATAAAATGCTAACTCCATACAACAGAAGCATGATAATTGCAGCTAGCCAAGGTTTAAAGAATATCCCAGTTAGAAATGCTATTACCCCTAGTCTTGCAGCACATGGAATAAATGAATTAGCAATAATCATCGTTGTTCTTTCTCTTTTGTTCTTAATAGTTCTAGTAGCCATAACTCCAGCTACATTACAACCAAAACCCATGATAAGACTAAGAAAAGCTGAACCTTGCATTCCAAATTTTCCCATTACTTTATCCATCAGATAAGCAGATCGTGCCAGATAGCCTGAATCTTCTAGTATTGCTATTAGAGCATAGAAAATGAAAATTATTGGTAAAAACAATAAAACAGCTGCAATACCTGCAATTACTCCATTAACTAATAAACTGTTAAGAAAAGCAGGACTGTTAATACTCTCTAAGGATGTTAATACCCAAGAAGATAATTGTACAAATATCCAATCAACTCCAGTGATTATTGGTGATGAAGCGTAAAAGGTTATTAAGAAAAATGCTGCAAAAATAGCAGTAAGTATTAGATATCCCCAGAACTTATGTAGAAGAGCTTTATCTATTTTATCACTTGTAGTCTCTTTGAAATCTTCATATCCAGAAACAACAGAATATACTATGTGATGTAAAGCATTATATTTCCTCTTAGAGATTTCAACTGCTGGGTCAAATTGCTCTTCTTTGGATAGTTTCTCAATCTTGATTTCAATATCAGCTAAGTCATATTCTTTAGCGAGTTCATCTTTAACAATTTGATCGCCTTCAAGAATTCTAAATGCTATCCATCGTGTAGGATATTCACGAAGTAATTCCCGATCTTTGATTTGATTGGAAATATTCTGTATCATATACTCTATTTTTTGAGAATAAACCATCATTGCAGGATTAAAGGTGTATTTTTTGGTGTGCAAAGAATCATAAATGAATTTCTTGATTCTTATAATACTCTCTTCCTCAAAAGCACAAACATATAGAACAGGAACACCAAGTTTTTCTTCAAGAAGATCAATATCAAGTTCTATACATTCCTTTTCTGCTATATCTTTCATATTAATGATAATAGCAACATTGTTAGTTAGTTCCATCGCTTGAAGGGCTATGAAAAGAGTTCGTTCCAGTCGAGTAGCATCAGCAATAACACATATGAGATCAGGTTTTTCGTCAACAATGAAATTACGAGTAACCAATTCTTCTTCAGACCGAGCAGAAAGAGAGTATGCACCGGGTAGATCAACTAAAGAAAAGTATTCATCAGACAAAATAAAATGACCTTCTTTCTTCTCTACTGTTTTTCCAGGCCAATTACCAACGTGAACATGAGACCCACTTAAGATATTAAAAAGAGAAGATTTTCCAACATTAGGATTACCCAAAAAAGCAATCTTATGTTCAATAGAGTGGTCATTAAAATCTTTTCTAAAACCTCTTCCATAACGTTTGGGATGTTTAGTTGCCTTTGGTAAT
>JAGLXK010000600.1 GCA_023132955.1 Candidatus Heimdallarchaeota archaeon | reverse complement strand
GTAAATATTCAACTTTATTCTCAAGATATAAAATCCTTTTTTCAAGTTCCTCTTTTTCTGACATTCTCATATTCTCCTGTTTATTGTTTAGTCTCCTTTCTTCAAAGTCTTCTCTGTTTTCCACAACCTTTTTAGCATATAGGAAAAGCGAATAAGATGTAAAACGGGTTTTGATGATATGGCCTTTTTTGTTCTATTTGTAACTTCAAAAAGATTAGCAGTTTTTTCAGTGACTAAAAGGTAATATTTTCCATCTTTACTTTCATATCTTTTGATTTTATTTTTGGTCATTTTTTCACGTCCTTGGTAAGAAATCTTTCAATCCCCTGTATTTCTTTTAAGATCTCTCCGTTTGATAATAAATTCAATTTCTGAATAAGTTGTCTCCTGGTATTATTATCAGTAACAAATTTACTTCGGGTGGCGTTAATAACTTTCCAGATTTCTTGTCGAATTTCGTCATAAATCAATACGCCTATACCATGCTCTTTTAACAGTTCAAAATTTGTAATTGTTCGATAAAGTATGTCACCGATAAAATCAGTTACAGGAAAGGCAATATAGCAATAATTACAGAAACATGATCTTATAAGAGCTTGTTGAAAAACACCATTAAAATTATTTAGTTTAACTTCAATAGAAGTAATATAGAAACAATGTTTTCGGTGTTTGTAGAGACTAACAACATCTAGTTCTAAAGGGTGAATACGAACTTCTTTGAAAACCCAATAAGGATATTGTGAACTGAACCTGTGTTGAGTATGCAACCATCGAACAAAAGTAGGGTAATAATCTATTTCTTTCATTTTTTCACGTCCTTAGTTTTATTGTCTCTAAACATTCTATCAAAAAAGTCGTATAGTTCGGCTAATACAATTATCGACGCAATAAGTGCAACAGCTAGAAGTAAAACAATTAATTCAAAATTCAATTAGATAACCTCCTGTGAAATAAAATCTTCTAGAACAGTAGGTTTTGGTCTATAATTAGAGATAAGAAATTCATATTCTTTCCTAGTAGCTCCTGGACTATTTGAATAATGAACAGGAATCTTTTCTATGGTTGCCCACTTGTATAGTTCTTCAATTTCTGGAACAGTATTGTAGCTTAAAAGGAACTTCCCCTTAATTTCCTTCAAAAGAGAAGATAGATCTTCATGATCTTGTTGTTCAAAAGGAAACGCATATAATTTATTTCCGATTTCATAATAGGGAGGATCACAATAAAAGAAAGTTTCTGGGGAATCAATTTCTGGAATAACTTTTCTGAAGCAGCGATTAATTACTTGAACCTTTTTCATCCTTTCTTTAAAAAAGAACAGGTTGTTTTCATCAACCCATCTTAAAGTTCTGCGATGTTTTTTTGTTAACTGGAAATATGGCTCCCCTTTAAAACCAGATGAACCGAAAAAAGTGAGATAATAAAACGCTGCTGCTTTTTCTAAAGAATCAGTAGTAGTAGAAAGAGTTTCCTTATAATTTTTAAACATCTCTTCATTATTGTGCATGAACTGAACTTGTTGCATGAATTTTTCAAATAATTTTTCGTTTTGTAGAACCATGAATAAGTTAGTTAAATTGGAATCAATATCATTGATAATCTCGAATTTAGAAGGAGTTTTTCTAATTAATACACCTGATGTACCAGCAAAAACTTCACAATAGTTTTTATGAGGAGGGAAGAGTTTGATTA
>JAGLXK010000060.1 GCA_023132955.1 Candidatus Heimdallarchaeota archaeon | reverse complement strand
TTCTATTTCAAGAAAACTTATCAATTTTAGATTTTTGTCTCTTCTTCCTGAGAGTTCTTTAATCTCTTCATTTAGATGATTAAGTTTCTTTCTGATTTCATCATACTGTTTTTGTTGTACTGTAACAGTCTTTTCAATATCTACTATATCATGAGTGATCTTGTTGATTTCCACATCAAGTTTAGAAAGGTTTTCAGTCTCAGTTCTAACTAAGATTTCAGCTGCACTTTTGATTTGCTGTAACCTGAAAAATTCATTTTCAATTTCATCAGTTCCCATTTCCCAAGGTTTCAACTGGTTCTCTAACTCTCGCTTTCTGTTGTCTAATTCAGCTAAACTTCCAGTAATTCTGATCTTATCCTCGGTAATCTTCTCAATGTCAAATTGTACTAATTGTAGTTGTTCTCTTATACGTTCAATTGACTGGTATTTATTGAGATCTAAACTCAGTTTTACATTGGATCTTCTTGGTGGTCTTGAAAATGCTTCTTGAGAAAGATAAAAGCTGTTACAATCTGTTGTCAAAATGTTGGTTTTATATTGCTTTGCATAGTCTGTTAGAAGATTTGGAGGTAAAGATGGAGAGCCTAATAATATTCTTACAAACCTAACCAAATACAACTTAACTTGAAATGGAGCTTCAATTAAATTAACTGCAAAATCAATTATGCCTTCAGGTTTACTCTCCAATGATTGATTGGTAAGGTAATCAGGTTTGGGTCCTTTTTCTTCCTCCAAAATTCGCCCTACTGTGAAATTTGGTTTATAGGTTGGGAAAATTTTATCGTAAATGCTTTTTGCTTCTTTATAAGCTGCATGAGTAGTAGCAACAAAGCCAAAGAGATATCTTCCAAGAGCTGCTTTTACAACATCTGTATAATTTTCGAAACCTTCCTTTATAGAGATGATCTCATATATAGGTCCAATTATCTCATCTTTAAAATCTGAATTCTGAATTCTTTCCTTATACAATATACAATCTTTTATTAATTTCCGCTCATAGTCTGACAGTTCTCCATAAAGATGAGATCTTTCATTTATTCTTTGTCTTATTTTGTCTTCATCAGTTGCTTTGTCTTTTAAATTAATTTGGCTAGATTGCAACTCACTGTTCAATTGTGAAATACTTGTATGAATTTTATCCAGTTGTTGCTGGAGTTGCTTTTTTTGTGAGAACCCCTCATCTGTTTGAATGGTCTCAAATTCGCTTAGTTTTAAGTCGATATTTGCTATCTGAGATTTCGAAGATTGAACTATTCGATTTTTTTCTTCCTTCTGACCTTCCAACCTATTTTCCTGATCTGACAATTCCCTCATACTAGTTTTTCTATCTACTAATTCTTCTTCTGCTTTTCTTACCTCTTTACGTAAATTATCTTGATCAATCGAAGAAATACTAAGTTTATTTTCCAATTCTTCGAGTTCTTTCTTTTTGCTGGTTAAGTTTTGGTTTGCATCCTCAAATTGATTTTGACTTTCAATTGCATTAAACCAGACTAGTTCTCTTTCAAGAACCTCATATCGTTGTATGAGTTCTCTTTTCATCTGTATCCTTTCAAAGTTCTCCCTAAGTCTTTCTAATCTGCTCTCCTCTTTTTCTAATTGCATAACTAAAGGCGAGTGCTCCCTTTCCTTCTCTTCTACTTTTTTCTTCGAATTAATATAGCTAGAAAATATTTGTTTCAGACCAGTTGCAACTAATAAACTATCTAATTTCTTATGAGGAGAACCATCAGCAAAAGAACTAAGATATCCTTCTTCAGTGAAATTAAGCATGGTATCCTCGAATATCCCTATGTTCTTCATTAAATTCTGAATCTGTCTTTTAGTAACGGTTATTCCTTTGCCTTTCATATCAATTACTTTTCTTCTGATATTACCTTCACGATTTATTTTCACATCGATTACAAAATAATCTTTCTCGACAAATGGTATGAGATCAGGATCGGAAGTTGTGAATATTCTGTTATCACTAAGTTTGGGATTATTCAGTTTAAGTTGGATTTGAGAGTAATTATCAAAGGGGCCTATAATCTCTTTATACGTACTCAAAGAGACTCTAGTAGGAACATGACCAATAGCCATAATCAGCGCTTCTAAAATCTGTGTTTTGCCACTACCATTGGCACCTGAAATAACAACAATTGGAACTTCAGACAGACACAATTCAGTAGACTTATGCATCTTAAAATTATATAACATAAGACTATCAAAAACATATAAATCTGAATTGGTTACAACTGTAGTTGACATTCAGTTCCACTCTTGGAATCTAGCGACAAATCACTATTTAAAACAAGCTATTACAGAATAAAAATAAAAGAAAAAGAAAAAAGAAAAAGTTAGTTTTTAAGTTTCTTTCTAATGCTGGTTGCAACTGCTGTAACAAATATAGCACTGATTGACCATAAGACCATATCGTATGAACCTATTCTTCGAGTATGTGTTCCACCAGTAAATACATCAGCACCTGCTGAAGAACCTGTTTGAGTTGATTCTCCATAATCTTCCCAATCTTCTTCATCTTGAGCTGACCCACCTAATGCAGTCATTAGCGGAGCATCTGTTTCTACAGCTGTATCTACAATGTCATTTCCTACATCGCTTGCGAATCTACTATCATAGATTACAATGATACCAGGAATGTAACATCCTTGACTCGTTAAGAAAAGCCATCTCATAGTAAAGGTAACGTCCTCACCAGGTAAGAGTGTTATTCCTTCAAATAGAATTACTCCGATACCTAAGTGTGTTGCATTTGCTGTATATCCATCTGTGGTGATTTTTCTTAATAGTTGCATTTCAGTAGCGTTATAGAACTGAATAGCAGTTATGTGTGTTCTTTCATCTCCAATGTTTGTGATTGTTATGGTAATTTCTAATTCCCAAGGTGCATCTGTTGGAATGATAAATCTAACATTTACATCTATATCTAATACTGGTTGTGGAAATGCAGGTCTTCTGTTTTGAGTCTTTGGTAGTACCAATCCCCAATCCATATTTGAAGCAACGAGTTGATAAGTTTCAGCAGCTCCTTCAAATATAGAGGTTAATCCTGGTGCAATGTTAATAACTCCATCAGATAGAACTGTTTGCCCAACATCACTCTTGAATCCTGCTACACCATAAACTGGGTGAATTCCTAAGAATGAATTTGCTAGAACATCAGCTTGCCCATAATATGTTGTACCAGGTGCAATTATTCCAATATCATCTATCCAGAACCACTCAGAATCAACGATTTGCCAATCTGCACCCATTCTTCCATGGAACAGGAGGAGAACAACTTTTTCAGCTGGCAGATTACCAGTATTTTCAATTGAATAATACACGGTAACTGGATCACCAACTAGATAAGTAGTGTTATCCAATGAAACATGAACATTAAGAACAGCTTCATCATCTGCTATTTGAAGATTTATTCCATTACTGAAACCAAAGTATTCAAAGCCTTCAGTATCCATATATGCAAATCTTGCTCCAGTTGACAGCCAAGTTTTAGTCCAAGGTTCATAGTAACTCAAAGGTCGACTAAATCTATCACCTAAATTAGGTGCAATTGCGTCACCTACACCGAACAAGTATCGCATTAAATCGTAACCAGTCTTGTCTACAGTTGTTAGTTGCAATGCAGGATAAGTTGCATCTACATTAATTTCTGCAAGACCCATCATACCATAATGATCATCTCTTGAAGGGATATTATCAATTGCCCAACTAACGTTTACAGATTCTCCAGGATGTAGCAATGAAATAGTTGTGTTAAGAAATACTTCATCATAAGCATATTCTGAACCAATTCGTCCTACTTCCCTAACAGTAAAATTGAAATCCATAAGTTCTGGATCAAATATTGATTGCCTTATATATAATCTATTAAAGAGATCATCTCCAGTTGCTTGTACAGCTTCCCAGATTTTTATGTTGTAATCATTTATTACATTTGGAATGTTCACCATAATGGAAGGCATATCGATTGGAAATAAAAGATCTGTAGCAAAATTAACTAAAGTATTAGGTAATCCGTTTGGAGAACTAAATGTTACATTAGTTGTAACTGTTCCATCACCTACTAATGGAACATTATAGAAAGCACTATCAGTCTTTATTACTTGAGCATTGTTCAAAAGATCAATATCAACATAACTTCCATCTGTGTTATTTTTATACCACCCTTCAAGAACTAGAAATTCTTGTTCATAAACAATATCAGGATAAGCTACTTCATCAGCGAATAAAGGTCCGTCAAAAGTTATTAGAACATTGCCGCTAATTGTGTTAGAATATCCTTCATCAATTGTTACATCATTTCTGAGTTCCCAGAGATCTGGTTTATTGGCTAAGAAATCTAAGAAATCAGGTCCTAATGGATAACTAATATCTATATCTACTGCATCTTCTGTTCCTGTGTTGGTTACTACATAGTCCATTTGTAATCTGCCAAAGTTGTTAAGCATATCTTGATCGTATGCCATATTTACAGATACTCTTGGAGCAGAGGTTAGTGCTGTGTGGTTAATTTTATAGACTACTTCATAGTTCATTGCAGGTT
>JAGLXK010000006.1 GCA_023132955.1 Candidatus Heimdallarchaeota archaeon | reverse complement strand
CCCCCTAATGATAAATGTACAATCTCAATTTCCTTATCCCTATCAATATCATATACTAATGGTGCTAAGTTACCAGTATTGATCCAATTAGGTATTTGTTCAATAAATTCCCCATCATTTTCAAGAATATATGCATGAATGGTATTCGAGATAATGATTTCTACTTCATTATCTCCATCTATGTCAGCAATGGCTGGTGCTCCTATATACTTACTTCCAGCAACAAAGTAGAATTCTAGATTTAAAGATTCTGTAACATTATATACAGCTAGTCCATCCCAGAGTAATTGGAGTATCTCTTGGTAGCCATCGTTATCAATATCATATACTATACCTTGAGTGGATGGATAAAACACTGATTGAGGGATTTCTTCCACCCATGTTTTGTTATTCTCAGGATTGAGTGTTATCCCATACATATGGAGAAGATCTGACGCTATGAATAGATCTACATCACCATCAAGATTAAAATCACTTATCATTGGCATTTCCCTGAATTCTTCTGAAGCTGGATATGTGGTATTAATTTTAAGTGGAAACCCCTCTACTACTGAGCCATTCAAGAACCATGCATTTATGAATCCTTTATCAGTAGTTACAATAATCTCCTTTTCTCCATCATTTGTAATATCCTCTGCAACTGGTGGAATATAACTTATTGAATCATTTACCTTTATTGGCCAATTTGTCATTTTGTTACCTAAATGATCCAAATAATATACCGTTTCATTTGTGTCAATGAGAACGAATTCCTTGTTGCCATCTTTATTTAAATCAGCGAATATTGTGTGGGTTGTGTGGGATAGTGGGGCTGGGTGTGGGATAAAGGACCCTGGAAGTTCGAATCCCCATGAGATATCAATATTCCCTCCTGCATCTATTGCCATGAATGAAGTTGTGACATTATCTAGAAGGTCCTTAGTGTAACGTATGATTATCCTTGGTTCAGTACCATTGTTTAAGTCCATTCTGCCTAGGATTTCAACATAATTCATATCCCAGTAAAGCTTTAATGGCCAACCACTTGCAACATTTTCATCTTTAATCAAATATATTACTTTACCCTGTATTTCGTCCATATCAGCAACTATAACGGTTTCAAGAAGAGAATCATCGTCAATATCAAGCACGAAGGGTTGAACTCTGTAAGAATACTCCTGTGGAAGAACCATCACTCTGTCTTGGTCATCAATATAAATGAAGCTCACATCAGAGTTTTTAGAAGAAAGGGCCTTGTTGTAAATCTGCGCTGACCCTGTTCCAACATTCAATCCATTAAATGTTGCAAAATAGAATAAAATAACGAAAAACAATGAAAAAAATCTCTGATGGTTTTTTTGCATGATACCACACTACTTCTTCACAGCTAATTCAAGATGAGGTTTTCTAATATATCTAATACTTAGAAATTAATCAATCTTTGTCATGGACAAGTTCAAACCTTTATTATTCTTCTTCTTTGGTTGTTTGAACTTAATACTCAGATTCATCCATGAAGGACATAAGATAACAAATAAAGTTAAATCACTAAAAACTATTATTATTTTGTGACAGAGAAGGAAAAAACAGAGGAAGAACCTCTTAAGCTTAGAAATCGTTTCAAAATCCAGGTAAAGAGATATTGGAAATATACTAGGAAATGGTTCCCTTTTGCTCTTCTCATTGGAGTAATAAGTGGTGTTTTGATGGCTATATTCACAAGCTTGGTTGTGAATATGCAAAGTTGGTTATCCAATGTTCCTATCTACGTTAAATATCCTATAGTTGGAGGTATAACATCTTTGTTTCTTTTTCTTGGTTTTAAGGAAGTTTATGGTGCTGGTTTGTCTCAGGTTTTGTCTCATAAGAACACATCTACCCCTTTACGAGCTAGGGGACTATTAACAAAATTTTTTACAAGCACACTCACTTTAGGAGTCTCAGCTCCTGCTGGGAGAGAGGGACCTTCTGTAACCTTAGGGAGCACAGCTTCATCTGTTATAGCTAATAAATTAGGGATGACTTCAGAAGATGAAAATCATGCTATTACGATTGGGGCAGCAGCATGTACTGCTGCAGTATTTCAAGCTCCTCTGGGTGGAACAGTCTTTGCATCAGAGGTACCTTACAAGCGAGATTTAGATGAAACTGTTTTTCTACCTGCTTTGGTAGCAAGTGCAATATCGTTTTTAGTTTATAACGCACGTTATGAAACTTGGTTAAACTTGCCATAGGCTTTCTAACCGTCGTTTAAG
>JAGLXK010000599.1 GCA_023132955.1 Candidatus Heimdallarchaeota archaeon | reverse complement strand
TCCTCCAGAAACAGTCAAATTCCTCCAATAAGGATTAGGAATAAGTTTTATTGTTTCAGTAGTTACATTAAAGGTATCCAACATAAAGGGACCACATGATTTTACAAGCGCATTATCAACGTTAGCAGTAAGAGGTATATCATTGAATATTGAATAACCATGCATTAAAATGGCTGGTTCTACATAGGATTTATCAAGAATTCCACAGGATAAAAAGGCGTGAGGGAAATTAAATACAGACGAAAAAGTGAACTTAACTGTATCTGAATCAACTACTTCAATTGAGTCGTTACCATGGAAAGGCCATGTTAGAACAGAATACATATCTGAATTAACTTCTGGAGACATATGTAGCTGATAAGTAAATTTTACATCTTCAGCTAAAATGGGGCTTCCATCACTAAATTTAGCGTTAGGATCAAGATCTACTGTTATAGTCAATTTATCTGGACTAATTGAATAGTCGTTAGCAATAACAGGTTCCCAGTACAAAGCTGTTGGATTGCGTTGAAATAAACCACTGTAAATAGGTTGCATCCAGAAGAGACTTCGGTAATCGTTAAATGGCCATAATGGAGAAACACTGAAAATATTGTATTCATCTCTGAACTCAGATGTAGCAATTTTTATGATTTGGTCATCAGAGTTTTCCCAGTTTTCTGCCCTTTGTGCTCCTTCGAGTAACAAATTATAGTTGATTCCTGAAACTTCATCTCTTACAGCCATTAAGGTTTGATTATGATAGAAACTTATGATAGGTAAATCATTATAGAGATAGGTTTGAAGCTGGTTTGCATAAATAATACCTTGGGTTTGATTTTGTTCGTATCTAAACAAATCCAATGTTGAGTAAAAATCTGAATTATTGTACTGATAGATGTTAAGATAAGGAAGGAAAGGAATATTGAAAAAAAAATCATACATAGTTGAATCAAAATCCCAAACAGTACCATAAACTATGCAATCGTAACCGTCTTGTTCATAAGGTGGGATATAGTCATAATCAATGAAGGGATACCACAATGATCTCGAATCTATTTCAGGCCAGCCCTCTATATGTTTGATACATTCAATATTAAGTTTTGATAATTCCTCAATAACTGATTCTGTGAATGCAATCCTCGAATCAACATTCTCATTAATGAGAAAATGAATAGTGAAAAGAGGATCTTTAGCGTCTACAGAATGAATTAAAATACCATTAGAAAGAATAAATAAAGTTAACAGAAAACAGAAACTGAGCTTTTTCTTCATAATATCGCAACTTTATACGTAAAATAACAATTTGGTGATATGATAAAAACGTTTTGGGTTTAAATGCTAATATATACAATTGAATAATTAATTAGGTATAACTGGTCGTGTTAAGAGTGGATATTCATCCCAAGAATTAGCTGAACCAGTAATTTGATACCAACCAGAGCCAGCGTAATCACTCCAAAAATTACCTTCTAAGACTACAGTGTCGAACCAAGTGTTGTTATATCCTCCATCTAAGGCTTGAAATCCTCCCACAATTCCCCCATTTCCTATGATTGAGTTATGATGTATTCTATTGTGGCTAATTATATAATCATCTAATTCAGACCAATAATCTATAGGAATACCACCCGCTACGTTTCCTTGTATCAAATTGTATGTTATAGTACTTGAATTAGATGAACGAACAAACACTCCAAACTTATTTGTACCGACATAATTGTTAATGATTGTAGAATTATCACTTCTAAATACATAGATACCCACATCTGAATTTACAGAGATGGAATTATTTTTGAGGATATTGTGATTAGAATTCTCAATCCATATACCATTCTTGTTATGATTACAATTATTATCTCTTACAGTTGTTGAATTAGAATAGATTATTGCTATTCCTTGTTTTCCATTGATTTCACAATGGTTACTAGTGATTTCTATTCCTTCTGATCTCTCCACAAGAATCCCAGAATGATCGTTATTTGCACATGTGTTATTAGTAATGATTGCTGTTCCAGAAGCTATCTTGTCTATGTGAATACCAACACTTTCTGCTTCAACATAACAATTTCTAATTACGAAATAATTGGTAGTATCTCGAATGTGAATACCTTTCTCAGTCGTTGTATTGATCCGCAGGTTTTCTATGATGTAAGGATTTTCCTCAGTTCCATTTCCTGAAAGATCATACAACTCGAAATCCTCATCTCTCCAGACAATAATAGGGTCACTATCAATTAAGGTGTCTTGTTTATGGTAAAGAACTACAGGAACAACTATAGCAACTGCTAAGAGCATTGTTATTCCAATGACACCACTAATTACGATTCTCCTATTAAATTGCATAACCTCTCCTACTTATATCTAATAAATGAACTATGATTAAAGCTAGGTCAGTACCTTTACTCAACCAACAATCAACTGTTATTCTACTAACCAAACCTTTTTTCATTCAATCACCTTATAACCTTCTTCAGTTAGATAAACAATGAAGTTTCTTCCTCGTTTTTCTCTTCTAATCAAACCTTGTTCTTCTAAAGGAATCAATGTTCTTGAAACGTTGGATTTTGAAAATCCTGTCTGATCACATAAATCTTTCTGAAGCATTTTTCCATCGTTTTCCAATATCAACTTAGCAAATTGCTTTTGAGTGTCAGTAAGGAAGACATCTCCCAGTTTCCTAATTGTTCTCTTTGTTCTCCTTCTCATGAAAAGATATGCTCCTCCAACTCCTGCTGTTACTCCTAACACAGGACCTACTATGAAGGCCCAGATGGGAGGTTTTTTCAGAACATAATCGAAATAAACACTAACTAGTTGATTATCATTAGGATCTAAGTTATCATAATCCCATTCGATGAACATTCGATAGCCACTAAAAACAGCTTCTGCAGGAGGAACAATAGGTGGAAAATCCTCTTCACGATGTAAATAGCAATCATACGGGAAAAAAACTGAAATCGATTTATTTATCGTATAATAAGAAACATAAGAATAGAATGTAAATCGATAGAAATCTTTTCCCCTCTCATCTAATCGAGATTCTGCTAATTGATAAGAAGCATCAAGAGTGATATTTGTATTATAGTGCATATCCTCTCTATAGTTAACTGTAACAAGATTTTCAGTTTCAGACATACTCACAATCTCGATGGATAAATTACCAGCACCATCCTCAAAAGATAAGCTTTGAGCAGTTTTATCAAACAAAAAATCAATAGAAGAAATAGTTACATTATTGGGATTCCTTATTATAATTTTCTCAACAACAAGAAATTCTTCCAAGCTTCTCAAATCTATATATATTTCATGATTGTCAATGATAAAGTCTGATTCAGCCTTAATTACATAATTACTACAATTCACAGAAGTACATGCATTAATTTCTGCATTATTGGGAAACAGCAATAACGCTACAGTAATGCAAATAATTATTGTAGAGATTTGTTTCCTAATATTCAAACAGAAAATAGTAATCCCTACTACTAAAAAAGCATTTCCCCCTTTTCCTTTGCTTGGTTCATCGAATATCAAGTGTTGAAAAATGGTTGAGAAATGGTTGAGAAATCTTTGATAGCTACTACTTAACTATTTTTATTCCATCGTATTCTTAATCGAACTATGCGTCGATTAAGGAGAACTGAAAAAAATGAAAACAAAAAGGAAAAACAAAATCATCCTCTTTGGATTACTTGCTATGGTTTGTATTATTACTCCAATGCTTGCTCAAGGAAAATCAACAAAGCTTGTCTTCGAAGGTGAAACCGTTCTTTCATTCTTTCAACCTTTAGAAATGTGGATGGAAGACGATGTTATGCACTTTAAATTCTATAAAGAAGCTACTGCATATGGTGCTATTGATGGTATTGAATTTACTGGACATTTAGAATTATATTTCTATTTAAAGATATTCCCATCTGGTGATTGGGTCGGACATGGTACTGTTACCTATTACATCGATTTGAACGGTATGTCTGGATATTTCTATGGCATTGCAAATGGCAAAAAAGTAGCTGGAGTTATGGACGTAAAGATAACTCTCCAAGGTTTTGGAGACTATATCGGTTGGAAGCTTTTTGCAGCTGAATGGGGTATAGACGCTGTTACAAATGGACAAATTGGAACTGTCCTTATACCAAACTAAAATTTTACCGTTTTCAAATAAAGGGAGAAAACTCCCTTCTTCTTTTTTCTAATTTTTGAAAAATACTTAAAAGCGTGTAAAACTTCAGAAATCTATGAATAATAAGCTTCTTAGAATTGATCTTACAGAGAGAAAAATAAGTGCTGAGGAGATACCTGAAAAAATAATTAAACAATATATAGGTGGAACTGGTTTCATTAGTTATTACTTGTTCAAGGAACTTAAAGAGAAGATAGATCCTTTATCTCCAGAAAATAAGATAATAATAGCAACAGGACCTGCTCAAGCAACTAGAATCCCAATTACTGGCAGGTATGCTGTTGGTACTAAAAGCCCTTTAACAAATCATTTTCTAGACTCTCATTGTGGAGGATTCATTGGTCCTGAGATTAGAATGGCTGGTTATGATCTTATAATAATTGAAGGAAAATCAGAGAAACCTGTCTATATTTCCATTAAAGATGACAAAGTAGAAATAAAAGATGCAGCTCATCTCTGGGGAAAATATGCTAACAAAACAGAAGCTAAGATTAGAGAAGACGAAGAAGAGACTAGAATGAGAATTATCTGTATAGGTCCAGCAGGAGAAAATCTAGTCAAAATTTCATGTCCAACAGCTGATGGTCACAGAAATCCAGGAAGAGGAGGTTTAGGAGCTGTATTTGGGTCAAAGAATCTCAAAGCTGTAGGCATAAAAGGATCAACTCGACCAACAAATGGAAATCAAGAAAAGATAGATGAAATACAAAAAGATTTACTCAAACGTTCAAAAACTGCTAAGGATTCAGGATCTGAAATGTTCACATATGGAACAAGTAATGCAGTAGGGTTCTCAAATGAGATGAG
>JAGLXK010000598.1 GCA_023132955.1 Candidatus Heimdallarchaeota archaeon | reverse complement strand
TCAATAACTGGTTCTTTTGAATGGGTTCTCAAATTTTTCAGTACAACTGTTTATGATTCTTTTAATCCTGAAATAATCTATTATCCTTTCTCTTATGATGAATTTGTCTTTCCGAGGATTTCAGTATCAAATTCATATTCCGATTTCTTACTTGAGAATGATGGAATTCTCAATATGACTTATAATATTAGTAATACTGGAACTGACACAGCTTATAACACAACTATCATTTTCCCGATCCCTGGGGATTTGGAAATGTTTATTCAAGAAGGTCTTGAGGTACCAGTTCTACATGATGATTTGCAAATTAATGAGTTGTTCAACTCAGGGATAACACTTGATATTCAGTATGCTAGTTATATTTTTGAATTTTTCATTCTTGATATTCGCGGTTGGTATGAAAATACTACTACTCTTTCTCTTGAAAGATGGTTGGATAACACAACTTTAGAGATTAATGAGTATGTAAATATTGAAACTACAAACGGTATATCGGAGGATTTGTACATTGCTGTATTGGCAAGAATTTCCCCAATATTGGATTTATATACTATATCAGAAATAGCAAATAATTGGACCTATTTTGAACCGATAATAAATGAACAATTGCAACTTGCTGTAAATGATGCTTACAACATTGTTTTCAATGAATTCTACAGGAACAAAACACTCTTCCAATTCAGTTCTACAGATTTCAGTTACAAAAATTCTATTATGTTTGGAGGATACTTAGAATGTGAAATTCCACCACTTGGTGTAAATGAGAGTTATGAAGCTTTCTGGTCAATTACAGATATACCTACTTCTGCAGACAGGTTCGGGTTCTTTTCAATTTTTCCAGCTGAAAACGGTCTAGAAGATTACACTGTTTTTCAAACAGTTGAAAGCGATTACAAGACATTAATGCTTGCTCTATTCACCAGTTTAAATAGTGCAGGTAGATTCTTGAGTTTCTATGATTCAATAACTGATTCTTTTGTTTCAATAGGCAGTCGCTATCAGTATTTTGATTATTCTGGAAGAGGTTATTACGGATTAACCAATGGTTTGAATTTTCAATTAGGTGATGATGAAGCAGTTCTTGAAAGCATACTAATTACAAACAGGACAACTTACAGAGTGGGAGAGAACATCCCCTTCACCCTTGATATCAATAATTTTGGAACCACTGGAGCTTACAATGTCCATGTTGATATTGTAAATCTGAGATTGAATTACTTGTGGTTACCAACTGACATGATTGTAGTGAAGTCCTTTGATATTGATGCAATTGAAGTTGGGGAGACAATAAACCAAGAGTTTTCAATAAAGGCAAACAGCTATATAGGTTTGAATACATATGTAGCAGTAATTAGCTTCATTTCTGATTTAAATCAACCCGCGGAGGAAGTTTATATTCCTTGGATTGATGCTACGATTCCTTGGATTTACGGTGGTGAAACTGCGAATATAATAACCTCCACACTAACGTTTGGAATACTATTTCCACCAATTTCACTCGAAAATGTGTTAAGACCAAGTTTTCCTGTTCCAGAAATTGTTGTGACATCAGACTATACATTGCATGAAAAAGATCGATCAATGTATATTGAATATGAAATCAAAAATACTGGTCTTTCTCCAACTGATGTGAGAATTTCTCAAATGTTTGGTAAGGAGACAGCTGAAATTGATGAAATAAACTGCACACTAATTTTAGAAAATGGTGAAGAACAAATACTTTCTCCAGTGATTACATCAAGAGCTAATTTCTTTCTGATTAGTTATGCAAATACAACCCTTCATCCAGGAGATAGAATAGTTATTAAAATTCAACTTTCTGATTTAGCAGAAGATTTCATTATACCCCCAATTATAATTAATTATGATTCAATTTACGAAATACGTCCAACAGATTTTCAATCAACTGAAACCCATTCTGATAGCAATACACAAGATACAATGAACCTCTCAATTAAGAATTCTCCTGCTAATGTGAGTGAAAGTGATCAAAATAAGTTTCTATGGATTTCATTCTCACCAGTTATTAAAATAAATCTACCATTTTCAGAGAAATATGATGAAATTACTTTCTCGTCACTCCCTTGGCTTTACCCTCTCATAAGTACTGGAGCATTAGCCGGCGTTTTAGTGATTGTGATTGTTATCTCACGCTTTAGAAAATAACATGAATTATGATTCAGTAACGATGAAATTAGATGTGCAATTATCTCATATCAAAATCTTCTGAAGTGAAGCTTTTTAGAAAAGCCATAATTTCTTCCTGCATATCTGAACTTTTCTTGAAACTCATTGATTGTGCATAGAACATTGCAAACAAATCACCCAGAAGACACAATGTACATAAATCTGTTGTGAGTTCTTCCGTGGGATATCTGCAGGGAAAATTTACTTGTTGTACCTTTCCTTCAGGACTTCTTCCAGTCATCCCTTGCTTCCATTTACATACTCTTTGAGAAGCCATTTTTCTTACCTTGAGCCGATACACAAATAACTTATTTTAAACCTATCCATTAAATATCCTTTAAGAGGTTTTAATAACAGACAATCTCTGCAACTTTATTAATTATAATAATGATAACAAAATAAAGAGGTATTTCAATGAAATGTCCAGACTGCAAAAAAGATTTGAATGTAACAAAACAATCAA
>JAGLXK010000597.1 GCA_023132955.1 Candidatus Heimdallarchaeota archaeon | reverse complement strand
GCTAAATCACTAAATTCATCTTCTGTGAAAATGGGGGATTTAATGATTGGATATAATCTTCGTTGTACTGCGTTTTTTGTTCCTTTAGCAAAACCCAAATCTTCAGCTTCATCCATTTTCTCTATTTTTGTGACCCAGTCTTCTTCAACACCTCTAGCTCTGTTCATGAATCCAACCATTTGATCAGATACGAACATGACGGAAGTGATATCACTAACAAAGAGATCTTCACGCCTGAATCTAATGGGTTTAGCGATTTTTTGCATTTCTGTAGGTATAGCTTCAAGCTCTCTTGTTAGGTAGAATTTATCAGCAAATATTGCATCAAATTGATCATTTCCTCCTTTCAGAGTAGCATCAGCTATATCCATAATACCATGCTGTTTATTCTGAAAAGGTAATCCTCGCATATATTCATCATGAACATCTACCATAAAAACTGAAACTTTGTTTCTTATATCTTCATTTTTAGCCCATTTTGTTAAGTTACTCTTCAGAGCAGAGGTGATAAAAGTCAACATAAAGAAGGATTTACCAGCACCTGTGGTTCCTGCAACTTGCACATGCATAGGAAGAGAATCTAAATCTATTTTGATTGGTATATCCATTGAAGATGTACCAATTAATAATCTTCCAATTTCAATATCTTTTCCTATCTCATCTTGTAATAACATTGATAAGGCTTCTGAGCACTCAGCTCCTCTATAAACATCTGAGAAATGAGGTGGGAGAATCCTAGGTTTCTTAAATTCCCATTTCTTTTGATCAACATTGTATTCACTATAACCCATCAATAATCCTTGAACCTTGACGAACTTATCAGATTCAATTCGGGCTATATACGCATCTCTATTGTTCAAGAAATTTCCTGCAATATCAGTCATATCCGGGGCTTTGCGTATTATATTCTCATAATTCATTACCCTAAACAAAAATACTTGATATCCTTCAACTGGTTTAATAATTAGTATTTCTCCAATCTGAAATCTAATATCAGCACATACTACTTTAAGTGTCGAAATATCTCCTTCTGCAAGAATTCCAATTCTTTCTGGTAAAACTAATTCCACTCATATCACCTTCTCTTATCACATTAATCCTAATCTTCTTCTTGGATGTATAAACATTTTTGGGTTCTCTCCCTTTGATGCAAAATAATAAATTAATCTGTCAGCTACTTCATCTCTATCAGCAAAACGAACTACTGTAGAGTTGTGCGCAAAAGCCAGATCAAAGAAGTAACCAAAATATCTAACATCTCTTGCTAACCAATCTATATCCTGAAAGAGAGCAATCTCTTTTTTCTTTTCCATTTTCTTATCTGTTGAATGAATATTTTCATACCACCATTTCTCATCAAAATCAATTCTTAATACAGGTATTTCTGAAGAGAAATGAAACAAATAGGTTACTCCATAAGCTGGAGGAATATGTGGTCGATCCTTGAGAATATTCAATATATGACCATCTCTTTTTTTAGTAGGTATTTTTAGGAACCATTTTTTTTCTGCTCCTAGTTCTTTTTCTATGTCCTGAGCCAACCTATAGATAAAAGGAAAAGTAGTTGTTTTACTAACTGCTACAACACAAGTTTTTTTCTGGAGAGCTTTCAAATTTATATCTCTCAAGAGATAATTTGAAGCTAAACGTGGTTGATTCTGTCCTGGAGACATCAACATATTCATTGAACCATCTATGAACAGATACTTGAAATGAACGTCAGACTGTAAAAGAGAATGAGACATTGAATATTCGAGAACCTCTCGATATTGCTCGAACCAACCCCTTGGAGCATTCGCACGAGGAGAAACCATCCAGGATGAATATTTATCAAAATTTTCTTTGGAGAGATTTAGTCCAATTTTAATTGCAGCTATTTTGATGTCAGCTTCAGTATCTAATTTAGGAAGAGGATCATTAGGTTTACTCATTTTGTAAGCTGTTGCTACGATATCTTTTATTACTCTGAAAATAACATCGATGAGTTTTTCACCATAATTATATATGATAAAGTCTTCAAAATCTTCCCAAACCTCATCCTTCTTATCTTCTCGTAGTAATATTAACCTTGTAATCCCTTCTGGATTTGTACAAACAGGAGGAGTTTGATTTATTCTGCTTGTTGTTCCCATTGAGAAATTAGTTTTATCAGCTGCAAAGGAAGCTGTCAATAAATGTATGGAAATATCGTTCAGAGAAACAATACTTTCAGCTCCTGACCCATCTACAGCAGCAGAATTAAAATCATCTTTGGTGCATGTTGATGGACAAGGGTCAAAAACGGTAATAAATTTAGAAAGATAATTTAAATCCTCTCGATAAGCTTCATCTGTTGACATTTCTATTGATTTGAATTTAGTATATATTTTTTCAAATTCTCTTTCTATTGTTTTGTCGAAAAAAACTTGCATTAAATAGCTCCTCCATTGAATTAAGTTAGGATATTATTAAAATATTTTTGGACTGTAGATTAAAAGTGTTGAAAGTGAAGGAAGTTTTTGTCGGTAAAAGAAATCTAGAGGAAAGCTTCAGTAAACCAAACAAAAAATCAACAGCAGATTTTATAAAGGAATATCAATAAATTAATTTAGGGAAAAGTTAATTGAAAAGCATTCGTGAAATCAGAGACTTCTTGTCTATGACCGAGGGAGAAAACATTTTACGCAGATATTTTGTAATGAATGGGTTTGATGGTGCCCTTACTGCACTTGGAATAATCTTAGGATCTTTAATCGCTAGGAACTTTGCAAGTCCTGAACAACTCATTCTTTCTGGTATTGGTGCAAGTATAGCTATGGGAGTATCAGGTTTTTGGATCGCCTATCTAACTGAAAAAGCAGAAAGAACTAGAGAGAGAAAAGAATTGGAAAAGAGTATGGTTACTGATCTTAATAACACTCGGATATCGAAAGCAAACTTCTGGACTTCAATAGTTATTGGTGCAGTAGATGGTTTATCGCCATTTATATTCTCGTTGATAGCAATTTCTCCATTTTTCTTTGTATTGGTAGGATTAACCATGCAAGTAGCTTATATTATCTCAATCTCTGTAATTGTTGTTGAAGTGATTATTCTGGGACTTTTCCTTGGAGCAGTTTCGAAAGAAAACAAGATTTTCTATGCTATAAAGATCAT
>JAGLXK010000596.1 GCA_023132955.1 Candidatus Heimdallarchaeota archaeon | reverse complement strand
GAGGAATTTGACTGTTTCTGGAGGAAATGATGCAAAATTAAAAGAATTGTATTTACAGTGTATTCCGGATATTGATGAAGCTTTAACAGAGCTAATTGCAGATGGAGTAGATTTAATTGAACCTCATCGAGACTTTGACTATGGTGGGGTTCATTACAATTCATTCTCAAATATCACTTATTTGAACAGTTTAGATGGAATTAGTGGAGTTAAAGTTGATCAGAGAGTTCACCATACAATGGACATGAATTTACTGCATCCTATATTTGGAACAGGTGAATTAACTCCTGAAGGAACTCCTGAAGCAGGACTATATTTAAGAAAGGCAATAAGTCATGCTATTCCAAGACAACAAATTATAGATGAACTGTTTGGAGGGTTAGGAACTCCAGCAATTACAATTGTTCCAGAACTATTCCAACGAGGTGATTCTAGTCTATCTCCCTATGAGTATGATCTAGATATAGCTCGAGATTACCTCAAACAAGCAGGTTATAAGGTAAAGAGAGCATCTTTGAGTGGAATTTCTCTAATATTAATTTTAGGATTATTTAGCTTATCAGTTATACGTGTTCGGAGAAGAAAACAGAAATAATTCTGCTGTTTCAAATCTACTTTTGTCTTTTTTTTCCTTTTAAAATTCAAACGTAAAAGCGAAAGTTAAAAAAATCTTAATTTTTTTCTTAATACAGATGATTTACCATACTGTTTCTCCTTGTAAGAAGAAGAAAGGGTTTGAGGGGATACCTGAAGAATTTCACAACATCTCTTTAATGAAACTTAAAGATGAATTACTCATCAATCTAAAATCCTACAAGTTACTTAGGGAAACGAAAGTAATGTTAATTTTTCAAGATGAAGAAAAAGGCAATAAACTATCTATTTTCCCTTCTTGCCGAGTTTTTGTTCATGGAGATTTAAAGAAAGATGAAGCGATAGTGATTTTTGAACAAGTTAGTAAATCTGTCGAAAAGATAATTGCTTCTTAACTCATATTGTTTCTTCATAACAATTATATAGTCTCTCCTTCTTTCATTGTGATGTGCAAGGCGGAGTACATCTTCTTACAGGCTTACTTCTAGCTAGTTTTAGCAAAAGAAAAGAGTACAAAATTGGTGCGGTCTTAGGAGCTATACTACCAGATATTGACTTAGTCATTGCAGCTGTTGCATATTTAGCTATTGGTGAAAAAGCTTCTGTTATTCATCGATCTCTTACTCACAGTCTTTTGTTTCTAATTTTAGTTCCAGGAATTATTATCAGTTTGAATTTTATTCCGAAGATTAAGAATAAGAAAAAGTATGATTTTCTTGGTTTAGGTATAGGTTTGTTCTTTGGTATAGCTGTTCATATTGTACTTGACATGATGTATTTGTATGGAGTAATTTTCCTCTGGCCATTCTCATCACAAGAAATCGGTTTTCCATTTGTAGCTTTTGCCAATTTTGATCAAGGAATAGCTAGTAATGTTTTAAAACTAAAATTGCTTCAAACAACTGATTTCTACACTGATATTTTCTTTTTCTTCATTCCAGTCCTTATATTGGCTTATAAAATGGATGTACATAAGAAAATCAGATTACCAG
>JAGLXK010000595.1 GCA_023132955.1 Candidatus Heimdallarchaeota archaeon | reverse complement strand
AATTCTAGGAGGTGAAAAAGAATGAAAAGATCTGTTAAAGAATTATTAGCTCGACTAAATTTTACTAGACCTGAAATGAACCTAACTAGAATATTATTAGTAGTTCTACCACTGATCGTAGCTTTGATCGTATCTCTAGCAAGTATAAATCTAACTTACAATAATGTTATAGCTGCAAATGAAAATTACTCTGATTATGTAGTAATTGCTGCAGCTGATAATGCAGTAATTGAAGTACTCAGAACTAATGAGGTTAATGATGCTGATATATATGTGGTTAGAGCAGCTTTAGGTAACACAGCTGTTGTTGATCTAGTTAGATTAGCTGCAGTTGATGATATGGCTGAGGAATTAACTAGAATATCTATAGTTGATGGTGTAGAATATTTTTTAGTTAGAGTTGCTAAAACAACTGCTGACCTATATGTAGTTAGATAATTGTAATAGGGAAGAAAATGTTCAAGATCATTTTCTTCTTTCAAATTTTTTTACATAAATAAAATCAAAAAAATCAAGCTGACTGTTTCTCGCTGAAACATTCATTAGTCAGATTTCACCACCAAGATGGGATTGGGCAGACCAGACTGAACAGCTATCCCCCTTGCTAGCCTGTAAGTTTGGTCCTTCTGATTCTAAAAATATGAGGTGAAATCTGTATAAAAAAATCGAGGTGGAATAAATGGCCAAAAACGTGAATAACACTAGAAGAAAAGTGTGGATAGAAAAAACAAGAACAAACGCAGGAACACTCCTGGGGTATACAATACTCATAGTGTTTTCAGTTGCTTTGTTTGTAGTAGCATTTTTATCTCTAGCAAACTTATCTTAAACTCTCTTTTTTTTTAATTTAATACATAAACCAAGATTAGGTAATTTGTGCCAAAGGGCCAAACTTTATAATGATGTAGGACTTAATAATACATGAGGGATGCACAATGGCTGATATGTCTAACGCAAAAAAGAAAGTAATTCGCTCCCGAGCAAGACGGTTTGCTCTTGATCTATGGGATGCTCCGCTTGATCAAGGCTTACAGTTGTATCAAGAAACAATGAATGATTTATACAAAAAATCTTCTCGTTTAAGAATATGTTTGAAATGTGGAACTATTGATACAATACAAGATTTAACTGAAGATACTCATAAATGTGCTTTAGATTTTAATAGATTTCCTGTTTTAGTAACAACTAGTTGGCTTGAAATGGCAGATTTCTTCTTAACAGATAAGTATGTCAAAGCACTTCAGAAGATTGGTGTAGAACCAGACATTGAAAGGGCAGTTGAAGCAGTTACAGTTACTACTTATCCTGAAGTTGCAGATATCATCTCCACTTCCTCCTCTAAGGCAAAATCTAAAGCTGATTCCACTGATCGAATCAGGTAGTTTTATGATCCCTTTTTTGTTCTGCTAATCAAAATAGTTGTCCTAGAGACGACATCTTTTTAACACAATAGGCAATTTTTACCGCAAAGCTGAAATGCTCAATAACTGCTTTTTAACGTTTTTGAATGTATGAATTATGTGTGTGCGCGGCTTTACATATATGTTTATGATGTCGCACATAGTCCGACATTAGCCTTTTTCTTTGTGACAACATTTTCCCCCTCAAAGTTCTTTATATAGGATGTCGCAACAAGTCCTACATGTGAAAGAATTCACAAGGTGAAAAAAAATGAAGTATGATGAAGTTTCAAACTTGTTGGATCAAAAGGTTAGGGCACTCCAAAAGGAGTTAAAGCAGCTCAAGAAAGCTCGTCGCGCCCTTAGATCTAAAGCTCGTTTAAGTTTAGCTTTTCAGCAATACCCTCTTGCAGGGTAAGCTGAAGCTCTCCCTTTTATCTATAATCGACTTGGAGGTGAAAAAGAATGATAAACAG
>JAGLXK010000594.1 GCA_023132955.1 Candidatus Heimdallarchaeota archaeon | reverse complement strand
GAGATGCTAGACAATCAATCTATTTTGTTGAATAATTGAATAAACTAGGGTATTTACAATTTATCAAAAAGGTTATCCAGATTGTGAATGATTTAAATCTGTCCTTCTTTAATGTGGTTAGCACTATCAGATTTTTTAAATAGAGATTATGACAACAATATAGAGAAGGATGATAAATAGTTAATTTGAGAGGATTTTGATGAACTTGTTGGAACCATTAGTAATGAAGAAAATTACCATCTTAGGAACTACTGGTTCAGGAAAGACAACATTTTTGGAAGCACTTTTTGGTAATATTGAAAAAAACGATGTTGCACGAAGAATATTTAGAGAAATTGGGAATAATCTAGATTTCACTCCCTTAAAGTATAACAATTTCACTTCTAGTACAACAACAATCTCACTGAATGTTGTAAATTCAGTACTAATATTAACACGTTTCAACAAAGTTATTTTGAAGAAATATGATCAGATAGAGACGCTTGATTTTGAATCAATCGATTCTGTGTTTCAAGTAATTATGAATGACTTGCCTGGGCAAGACAGATTTGATTTTATGCAAGATATTGTAATAAAAGGCTCCGATCTTGTTATTATAATGGCCGATGGTACAAATATTTCTTCTTTAGAGAAAATTGTTCATTATTTAGAAATGGTTCAGATGGAAGAAGTTAGAAAAAATAGAAATATTCCTATTATTATTTTCATCAATAAATCTGATCTTCGAGATAAAGGGGTATATTTAGGAAAAGAAACAGCTGAGAGAATAGTTTTTTCTTCAATTGTTGATAGGGAACTTGTTTTCTATGAAACCACTAATTTGGATGCAAATTGCTATGAATTACCCTTAACAATCATTTTCAATTATCTTGCTATGCAGGCATATAGTTGAGCTTCTTCAGACTAACTAAATCTTTATCTATTTTGAACGTATGATTTTGTTGAAGGAAATGAAACAGATTAAGCAGCTTACTTTTAACATTACTCAAAGTAGGCGTATTAAGAATTATGCTCAAAAGAATAACATTCCTGAAAAAGTATTACTAGCTCGATATAGAGATGTGATGCATATTATTTACAAAGCTTGGGTGAAAAATCAACAAGAAAATCCTGAGTTGCAATTTAGAACTTTTTTTCTAGACATTATGAAATATGCAGAATTTACTTCTAGACTAAAAGAAAGAAGAGAAGACCTTACTAAAATAAAGAATCATGTTGGAATCTTAGAGGATGCAATCAAAGAATATAAACAAGATTATGCAAAAATCATCAACATTGAACAGATCGTTAAAGGCTTTGAGGAGGGTGGCATGTAATGAAAATAGGTACAACTCAATATAATGTTAAATTTAAGGATAAAATCCCTTGTGAGGATGAAGAAATTCTTGCGAGTGACCTTGCATATTATCTCTACTACTTTGATTTTATCCCCGAAGAGATCATTAATTGGAATATGGAGGATCTTAATGCTAAAAGAAAACAAGAAGAGGAGATTTTCACCGAGTTAAGTATGGAATATTCCAATTTGTTCGGAACATATGCACTAATCAGACAAAAAGCCAATGAACTATATGTAGGAAACAGAGTTATTGCTCTTACTATGGGTTTGTTAAGACTAAAATTAATTGAATTAAGAGAAACAGGGAAAGATTTATCCTTAGACTATGATGAAGCTATAGAACAAGTAGAATATTTTATTCATAGGTATCTTACAAAGAAACAAGACAAAAGATTAGTAGAGCAAGTAGTTTTTGATGAAAAGTAGCATGGATATTTTCTCGGGATTACAGACCTTTAGTTAAGGTTACAACCTTATCAACAAGGTTAATATGATTCGTTGTATTGTTTATGTTAGGACCTCAACAGCTGATCAAGAATCAGGTTTAGAAACACAAATTGATGACGTTACAGCAAAAATCTATCAAGCTGGAGATAGGGAGATTATCAAAATAATCAAAGACGAGGATACTCCAGGTGATAGTGATCCAGAATATAGAGAAGGATTTAAAGAGATTCTAAGAATGATTGAAGAAAATGAATTTGATGAGTTGTGGAGTCAATCTAGAGACCGTTTATCACGAGATGTAGATATTCTAGGATATATTCGAGTTATGCTCAAGAAAAAAGAAATATCAATCATTTGTTTAGATGATGAAGATAACAAAGCATTTGCTAGAATAAAGGATCTTTTTGGTGAAATGGAGTTAGAGAAATATAGAGAGAAACGATACAAAGGTATGTTACGAAGAATAAATGATAAAAAAGTTATGTCTCGTCCTCCATTTGGATATGCAGTTGATGAGGGGGGAAGCCTAATAGCCGATGAAAGTAAAATGGGTCTTATTAGACGTCTTTTCGGTGAGTTTGATAATCCTTTTGCATCACTAAAAACCCTGAGTCTGAAATATAACATACCTGTATCTACCTTGAGAAATATACGATCTAATCCTATCTATAGAACAGGAGAAGTAAGGTGGGCTGGGAAAATAGCTTATTATGTGGATCCAATTGTTCCAGAAGATAAAGATCAGATGTTAACAACTGAATGGGAAGGAAGTTGAATCCTCCTCATTCATACATTTCTCTAATATATTCTTCTTCAAGTACTAATCTTACATCAGGTATATTTGTGCTGAAACCATATTCTGTGCTGAAACCAGAAATCAAGTTAGCTGGTATTATCTCAAAATAAGGATTGTAAACTTTAACTTCCTTTGGTCTATCTTTCTCCCAAACCTCGGTGGGTGGATAGCTCAGTATAGTAAAGGGAATAGACTTCAAGAGTAGTTTTAGGGTAGTGCTCGCGACATAAAAAGGAATCCTAGCTTGAGAAGCAAAAATGGCTAAAGCATGACAACCTATTTTATTTACAACATTTCCATTAGGAAAAATTGTATCTGCACCTATAAGTACCAAATCTGGATTCAGGGCTTTAATTGCTCTTCCAACAGCTGCATCTACAAGGTAATTAACTTTATACCCAAGATTAACTACTTCCAAGGCTAATTTTTTACCTTCTAGCGCAGGTCTTGATTCAAAAATTGTTAACTCTGGAAGTTTATCTGGGTCTTTTGTTTCACTTAGTTTCTTGAGTGCACAGAAAAATGTACTTGATCTTGACATAGTCACGATATTTTTACACTTAGAAATTATGGGTACTAGTTTATCCACTAGCTGGTTTCTTTGTTCATCCATCTTTTCAATTACTCTATCTGCTAAATCCTCAACAGCTACACCATGTTGAAAGAAATCCATGAAATAAATCAGAACATTTCGAAGAGCAGACATTTCTTTTTTGATATCTATAACCTTACGAAGCATTTCTGAAAGGTCAATTATTTTACCAAATCTAGCTGGATCTATTTGAATCTCAGTTCTAATAAGAAGAACAGCTTTACGGACTATTTCTTCAGATCCACTGATTTTATCAGCTTTCAAATTCGCAATTTGGTCTTGAAATTCTTCGGAATACACAAAGCTTCAGTTGGAAATGCCTTTAAAAAGTTGTTTCTATACCTTTTAAAGAACAAAAACTATAGACCAAAGAAATCCTTTTCCTCATCTATAATCTCGATGTATAAGCTATCGTATTTGTGTGTAAGATGAATTATATTTTCAGGTAAAATTCTTTCCTTTGATTTTGTAAAGAATGTTCGTACTGTAGCTAGATCTTCTTCATCAGTCATCATATCTTCCTGAATCCTAATGATAAGAAGAGGAATTTTTCTGTTTTCTTCTAGAATGTCTTCTACATTTCTCCCAACTTTACGAACACATCCATTGTATTCTTTTTTCATTTTTCCTGCACCATTTTCAATTAATCTCACTAAGCCTTCAAATGATGCAGGTATTGCTTTTTTAAGATTAAATCCACTCACTATGAAATTGAAAGGAAATAATAACGCAATGAAGATTGCTAAGAAGTAGATTAATGGAACAGGAAGCCTGAATAAGTAATTAAGAAACCAATGTGGTGTCAAAATTCGAGCTGCCCCAATAAGAACAACCCCTTTGCAGTTTGTAAGTGCTCTTCTACTGAGAAGCTCAATAATATTACAACCACCCATACTATATCCAGCAATCATAAACGGTTTGTTTTCGGGGATTAGGGATTCTATCTCTTCTAGATGATCATCTATTGAGTATCTCTTGTAATTAGTTGTATATGCAAAATTGTCTTTTCCATACCTTTCTTCATACGTAGGATAGGTTCTCTTATAATTACTAAAACCTGGAGCTAGAATCATGAATGGTTCTTTTTCAGACATTGTATTTGCGTTAGCTAGGTTAGTTTTAAGTTTTTTCAAATTCTTGATGATTTAGAGCAAAATCTAAAAAGGCTTCATGATATCAAGATAAAATGGTAAATTTCCTCTTCATAATTTCATTATTGTCAGGATTAGCTTCTTTTGCATTATATAACATGGGATTTGCTCTGGAGAAGAAAGCAATCAACAAGATGTCAGAGGAAATCAAAAAATCAACAAAAACAATGTTAAAATCAATTATAACTAGTAAATTGTGGCTTTTTGGAGCATTCCTAACAATAATAAGTATTGGCTTTTACTATGTTGCACTTCTGTGGGCTCCCTTAAGTGCAATTGCTCCCTTGTCGGGTTTCGGTATTATCATATTGGTCATATATGCACATTTAGATCTAAAAGAATCAATAAGAAAAACTGAATTGATTGGTATTTTCTTGATTCTAGTAGGAATCACAGTTTCTTCATATCTAACAAGTTTTGGTGATTCATCTATAACTTGGAACCAATGGAAAATTTCTTCACATTCTTGGGGGAGTACAATAATGATAGTTGGCAGTCTTATTGTTGCAATTTCTTTTACTTTTGTTCCTGCTATCTTCAAAAGAAAGATTCAACCATTTGATATTGCAATATTTGCTGGAATAATAGCTGGAATTCAAGCCATAGTTATAAAAGGAATCACAATTTGGACCTCAGAAACTGCTTGGAATATCGATCTATTTATAGCTATATTCTATTTTGTTGGATTTCTTCTAACGGCTCTTCTGTCTACAGGAAGTCTCCAATTTGCATTTAGGGAAGGTAATGTTTCTAATATTATGGCTATATATAATGGAGTAATGACAATATTTCCAATTTTCTTTGGGGGGATACTTCTAGGAGAATGGAGTTTACTTTCAACATTACAACAAACTTTTCTTGGTATTTCTATTTGTGTAACTTTAAGTGGAATAGTAGTGCTGAGTTTACGTCATTCTCATTCTTTTGTAGAAACTAATCGATAAGTTATCTTTTCTATTTCTTCCAGAGTAATATCAATATCTCGATTGAGAAGTGTTGAATTTTCCAGAATTATTTTACCATTACTTATAACATTAGTTACATCATTACCTTTCATGGAATAGGCAAAATGATTAAGAAGATATTTATCATCAAAATTTGGAGTTAAATGTGGTTTCTTAAGATTGATTGTAACAATATCTGCAAAGGAGTTCTTTTCTAAAGTTCCAGTCCCTTCCCATCCTAGAGCTTTAGCTCCACCAATAGTAGATAATTTAAAAACTTCTTCTGCCTTGATTAAAGTAGGATTATGATGAAGGCCTTTATAGTAAACAGCTAGGAACCTAATAGTATCAAAAAGATCTAATGTATTATTGCTAGAAGGACCATCTGTTCCCAAACCTACTAATTCTGTTGACTTAATAATCTCTGGAATCGGAGGCATGTAATTACCAAGTTTTGCATTGGAAAGAGGATTTAGCGATATTTTTGTTCCTTTTTCTTTTAATAATTTGATATCCTTGTTATTGACATGGATACAATGTGCTGCAATTAGATTTTCATCTAGAATGCCTATTTCATCTAGAAATTGAACAGGTGTTTTTACATCAGGAAAAGGCAAATCAAATTTTTTATTGAACTTCTTGCTATCCTTTATTTCAGTTTCTGATTCAGCAAGATGAGTGTGAATAAGAACTTCAGGAATTTCTGTATTTTTAGAATTATAATCTTTCATGAACTGGTGAGCAGCTTTGAAATCTGAAATGCTAACTGTATATGGAGAGTGCAAGGATAAGGATACTCTGATCGTTTCATCTAACGAATTGTGATGCTCCTTAACAATTTCTATGGCGTCATCTAAAGTTGTTATCCCTGTGATAACAGGTGCAGCTATGATACCTTTCAACCCAATGTCACTGATTGCTTTTGCTTCAAATTCTGGATACCAGTACATTGAATTAACTGTTGTAACTCCACTGAGAATTGATTCCATGCTTCCTAGAAGAGCTCCTTGATAGACATCTTCCTCAGTAAGCTTAGCTTCCAAAGGCCAAATTGTCTCTTCTAACCAAGTTTTTAATGGAAGATCATCTGCAATCCCTCTAAATACAGTCATTGCTAAATGTGTGTGGCTATTAATTAAACCAGGGATTATAAGTTGATTTTTATCCCCTACTACATCATGTCCAGAGAGGTTACGTTTTGTTTCATCATAGGTTCCTATTTCTATTATTCTGTCCTCTTCTATAATCAGAAGGGGATTTTTAACGAATTTAAGATTAAAATCATTGTCAAAATAAATTGCTACTCTTCCTTCTACAGCAAGTTCCATAAGAGTATAATAAAAGAAAAATATTTGAGTGTTGTTCTATTTGGCAACAAATCCTCTTTAAAAAACCTAGGTCAAATATACAGGCTTGTGTGGGTATATTGGAATTACTTGGTTACATTTTGGGCATTTACTAGTTTCTGTTAGGTTGTTGAAAATAACAGAAAACACATTCCTCTTTATCAGTAATTCTGAGCAATTTGGACAGTATGTGCTCTGGAAAGGATGACCAGGGATATTCCCCAAATAAACGAAATTTAATCCTTCATCTTTTGCAATAGTGTGTGCTTTTTGAAGTTGCGATATAGACGTTTTAGGAATTTGAGTTAAGTGGGAAGGAAAGTATCTAATGAAATGTACGGGGGTGTTAGCTGAGAGGTTTTTGATAACTTTCTGGGAGAAATCTCTAATGAATTCTTCGTCATCATTTATTGTTGGAATAACCAAATAAACAAGTTCGATGTGAATACTTCTTTGATAAGCCATCTGGAGATTTTCCCAAACATATTTGAGTTTTATATCTAATAAGCAATCAGCAACATTTTCTGTTCCTTTGAAACTTACAGTTAAACCATTCATACCTGCAGAAATGAGATAATCGAGAGCTTCTCCTGTCATATATCCATTAGAAACAAACATTTTGTAATAGTCATTAGGAAGTAACTGGAAAACATCCACAGCAAATTCAAGAGAAAGTGTTGGCTCGTTAAACGAGAAACAAACTCCATTTATGGAGGGGTTAAATCTAGCATTTTCAACAACTTTTTCTGGAGTCATAAGACTTGCATCAGTATATTTTTCCGGTCGAGGATTCGTAGTAATATCCCAATTTATACACCAATCACAATTAAAATTGCATCCCCAAGAACCCAAGGTTAAAGCAGTTGACCCGGGAAAATAATGATAGGCTGGTTTTTTTTCGATAGGATTAAGACTATAACTAGAAATATCCCCGTATTGAATGGTGTAGAGTTTTCCTTCGAAATTTTGCCTTGTTTTACATTTCCCCCTTTCTCCATTTTTAATAACACACATTCTTCGGCATGTTAAACACTGAACAGTATCACCATTCATTCTCTTGAAAAGATATGATTGTCTAATTCGGGGATCTTTAGTGTTCAATGTTTTCATTCTTTTAGTAAAAATGTTTTTTATATATGTTTTGACTAGTTTTATCTGCGAAAATGGAAAAAAAAGATTCTGAAGGAAGTGTAATTCCTCCTGATATTGCAAGAAAATACAAATTAAACTTAATGGGGAAGAGAGCAGTGGGTTAGCTTAGAATCCCATTTTTTCCTTCTTGGAGATAATGCAATCATCATAGCTGGAAGCCTAATAAAGAAAACAACAGTTTCTCTCTTTTCTCTAATTATCTCTGTAAATTGAAGAGATAATGAAGATGTGAAATCAAACGAGAAAGGAACTAAGGAATTATAATTAGTTAATGGAAGAGTAACCTTGGAACCATTTGTGTATATAGTATTATTAGCAACAGAGGTTGTTGAATTTCCCCATAAAGGATCTCCAGTATTTGGATTTGGCTCAAATCTTGGATAGTTAGAACTAGATATGTCTACACGTAATTTGTGACCTTCATTAAATAAATAAGCTGTACTATCAAGTTTCAAATTTATTTCATAAATAGAACCTGGTGTAAGAAAGTCCCAGTCAGAAAGACTATTTCTATTTCTGGCTCTAATGATTGTATCGGTAATTATCATAGATCTATTGTCTGGATAGACATCAATTAGTTTGACAGTAAAATCAGTATCTGTACAATTTGAACTAAAATAAAGAGTAACTTCAACTTGTCCTACAACAGCTTCCGGTTGTGTAAATGTAGGTGTAGTAAATCTCAAAATATCCTCTCTAGCATCTAAAGCTTGTTGATCGAAAATCCCTGCTGGAATAACTAAATTTCCTCCTCCTAGAGTTTGAACTGGATCATTTGGATCATACAAATACCACAAACTGTCAGCAGTTGATTCACTTGATGTTGGAAAACTTGTAGCAGGAATGTATGGTGGTGGAATCAAACTTAGGTTTGAATACATATAGAGATCAGATGGTATAGACCAAATTGGCCAAGATGATGCTTGATACCAGTTATTAGCAAGATGGCTTGGATTATACTCCAAGGAACTCATGAGATAAAACATAACAGGAGGTAACATGTCCCAGATAGTAGAATTATCTAATAACCATTTTTCAAAAACAGCATCAGTTGCCTTAATAACTATTCCAGGATCTTGATGAGGAAAGAATATATCTCCAGTTGTAACTCCAAACATTCCAGCGTGAACCCATGGACCCATGATCAGTTTAGCATTACCAACTGCACCAACTCCTCCTTCAGTTTGATAACCAGTAAATGCATCAATTGTATTTTGAGAGAAGATATCATACCAACCTCCCATGTGAATTGAAGCTGCGTTAATGTCTGAATAATTATTTTCAATATTCACTTGTTTCCATATCTCACCATACTTTTCATTCGTTTGTAGTAAATCGAAAGTTGATTCAGGAAAACCATTAGCTTCTATCCAAGGGATAATAAGCTCATTTCTCAATTGACCTCCTGTAAAAGCTGTTGAGTAAACATTTGGTGTTGCAACAATAGGGAATTGGCAAACTAAAGATTCTGGTGCATCAGTTGCCAAAAGATATTGAGCTATACCTAAAGCTGATAAACCCCAAGTACCGATTTTACCATTACACCAAGGTTGATCAGTAATCCAATTAAGAGTGTCGTGACCATCTGATTGCTCAAAGATAAAGGGTAAAGTTAAATCTCCTTCAGAAGCATAGAATCCTCGAAAATCCTGCAAAACGACAATTATACCTATTTCAGCATAATAAGCAAGTGAACTAAGTGCATTTTTATTATACGGGGTTCTAGCAAAAATTACAGGTTTAGATTCGTTAATGTAAAGAGGTAAGTAAACATCAGTAGCTAACCTAATTCCAGCTCTCATAGGAATCATATAAGTAATTTTAGCATAATGATCAGAAAAAGTGCTATTAGCAGGATAATCCCATTGAAATAACTCAGAATGTGGAGCTTTTTTAGGGATAAAAATAACTAGAAGTGTAGTTGAAGCAGCAACAACAATTATTGAAGAAATGATTACAGCAACTAATTTGGTTTTCACAAATTAAAATAACATCTGTTTAATATATCTTTTTGGTCTTCCTTTTCTCTGATTATTCATAGCATTTGGAGATTTCTTCATAGAGTTCATCTTTCTTAGCAATGATCAAACCAAGCCACATAACAAAATCCATTAGAGCTCAATCTTATCCCCGTAAGTTTTTTAAGTGCTTACCATTTGGAGATATTATATTGTGATACAAAGAGCTTACTCTATAAAAATAGAGTAAAGATTCTTGAAGCACGTTTCAAAAAAATTATAAACCCATTAAGGTTCTTCAAGATGATGCCAAAGAAGAAAAAAGAACTTGTATTTGTACTTCTGGTATTGATGCTATTGCCAAACTTAATTTCTTCAGCTCAAGCTGCAGAAAATGAAGATTTACTCTATCTAACGGATATAGTAAATAATGGAGGAATACTTGAATCTGTTCCTCTGATAGATCGAGATGGGAATTTACACACATTCCTTCATGTAATAAATTCTCAAGGAAATAGTTTACTTCATTTGTATTACCTAGATGGTGAGACTCACTTTGAAACTATTGAGGAATATGCCATTGGTGTTACAATACAATATTCTTATTCATCTGACATCAGTATAGGCGTAGTGTATTCTGTTGATACTGAACTGGGTGCTAGATATTTCTATCATTATAGATGGTCAGAACCCCATCAACAAATGAATGAAATTTTCTGGATATCTGGGGAGGATATTAGTGGACGGTATGTCTCTTTCTTTAAATTCCAGTTTGTAGATGGGATCCTTCATGCTTTTCATAATATGTGGGATCATGAAGATATGGTATCTATGGACATTCATTACTATCGTGGTTTCTTCACTTACAATTATGAAGTCTTTATGATAGACGCTCCTGTATCAGGCGCAAAGAATGTTATGGATATAACCTTAGATGAAACAGGGCGAATTTGGTATGTTCATAGACTTGATCAACCAACATTTGGGATAGGTACGGCCATATTAGATAATAATACGATGTATCCTCAACAAACAAGAACATTTAGTGAAGTGATCTATCCAGTTGATAAGATAAATATAAAAGAAAACTCTAATGGTCTTTCTTATGTCTTTACGAATCCATATGTTCTGTTCTGGGGAATGATAAATAGTACGCATATAACCGAAAACACAATTACCTCATTTTATGAAAATCCTGTAGGTTCCTACTATTTCGATGATGGTTTAACAAGATCAGTAATTATTGCTGAGTTAGTTGACAATGAGTATGTAAATTTATACTTTTACAGATATGTGAGTGGTCATTGGTCATTCTCTCCAATAAATTCACTGTACCATATTACTGAAGGCTTTTTCTCTGCTTATTTAACATCAACAGACTATGTAATACTTTACAATTCAACAGTTTCTACAGCAGATTATAAACCTGGAATTTCATTAAGATATAGAGAAGAAGAAGCTTTAGGATTACTGATTCTCACATCTCTGACTTTGGATTACACAACCTATGTTGAAGGATTAGCTACTTACAATCCCATAAAAGAATTTTTCACAAAACAGTGGTATTTCTTTTTGATAGCTATTGTTGGAGTTGGGTTGTTAGGTGTTATTATTTGGCTATTTATCAGAAGAAGAGGAGCTGAGATTGGATCTTTTCTAACGGATGATCAGGTTGGACATCATTCTAAAATTGTACTAATTTTGATGAATATTTGGAGACTAATTTCTAATGCTTTCAGTACAGTAACTACTATTTGGTTTTCAAATAAGAAAAGATCGATTCTAACTTTGGCAGGATTCATTATTACAGGATACTTGTTGAGTTCAGCTGTTATTATTGCTCAATCAGAAGAATCTGCCATGATTAAGGCATATGATCGATCATATCCACTTTTCTCTGATAAAACTCCTTCAGCTAGTCTGCAAACATCTCTACAGTCGAATATAAATGGTACATCAGATGTATCGGCATTTTATGGAACTAATGCTGAACAAGAAATACTAAATCTATATGATGGTCTAGAAATTGAAAAATATATCTCAGGTATTCAATCAAGCTACTGGACAAATACGAAGGTTTATGCTCCTGGATATCTTACTTATTTACCCTACCAGTTTGTTTCTCTACCTGATACTTGTGATGAGTTTGTCAATACAATGCTAGTAGAAGGGAGAACACCAATAAATGATACAGAGGTAGTAATTGCAGAACAACTCGCAAGCAGAATAGAAATAGGTGTCAATGACACCTTAAGCTTAATTGCTTCAACTGATGATCCTGTTGATGAGGAGAATTACCTACTAAATATGACTGTTGTAGGAATCTTTTCACAAGCAAATTTTGCTCAAGTAAGACGAACAGCTGCTCATCTGGGAGTACCCTATGATGTTTATGTTCTTGCTTCAGAAAGTGCTTATATTATCACTAAACAAAGTATATACTTTGATATATTATCCAAAGGTGGAAAGATGAATCTCTTTGTAAGGGGATATTTCCAATTAGAGATGAATTTTGATGAGTTTAATGTTGCAGAAAGGAATAACATTGTAACTGAACAAGAAACACTATTAGGAAGAGTTTATTCATTAACTTACGATAATTCTGCAATAGTCCGTATAAATGATGAAATATCGGAATTCTTCCAAAGTTTTAATACTTACTATTTGAATAACATGGCTCGATTATTGATATTTGCAATACCTGCTATACTATTATCAATTTTCATGGTATTTGAATCTTCAGAACTTTTCTCAACGAGTTATGAACAAGAAATGAATATTTTAAGAAGTAGGGGAATAAGTACTCGGAGACTTTTCACGATTTATCTCACTATAAGAATAGTTGAAATTTTTGTGGCAAGTCTATTAAGTTTTGCAATAGCATTAGGAACGGCAATTCCTCTAATTAGAATTAATGGATTTATCAGTTTTACAAATACTGATACACATTTAGTAATAGGTAATGTTCCACCAATACTTGGATTGGTGGCAGGGGTCTTATTCATAATTTCCATCCCAAGGATTATTATTCTAGTTAGACGAAAGAAAAGAATTGAAAAAGCACCAGTTTTGAGAAGAAGTTCTATCAGGAAAATAGACAAACCTTCAGCTAAAAGAATACCTGTAAAAACAATAGTAAAAGCTCAAAGCGAGGCTGCTAAAAAAGGTATAAAATCAGGAGCCGATTTTACTGCTCCAGAAGCAGTAGCTGCTTCTGCAATAATTGCTTTCTTTATTGCAATAGTAAAATACAAATTAATTACCTGGAGAGATGTGTTCTTTTTAACTCTGGGAGTAGGGTTACTTATTTACTTTTACAACCAATCTTTCATTTCGTATTATAATGCAGCAATTAGTGACTTTACCCTCAATCTCTTCCTTACAATTGCAGGAGCGATATTTACGCTCTTGGGGTCTTTACCACTTATAATCAAATTCTTAGGACTTATATTAAGAGCTGTGAGTGTTGTAGTTTGGAAAGCTAAGAAAAGTAGGTTCAACTTCTCAATTGCTGAAATCGGCAAAGATATAAAGTATTTTGAAAATATCACATTAATTTTCTTATTAGTAGTTCTAATACTAATCCCTGTACTTGTTGTACCTTATTCAAAAGAAACAACTCTAGTAGAACAAGCCTATTTTATTAATGGAACAGATGTGAGAATAGAAAATTGGGCTAGTATAGATGAAATAAGTTTGGAAGATATAAATGAAATAGCACAAGTTGAAGAGTATACACACGTGGAGGTACATACATTATATACTGGAATGTTTGAACATACGAGACTAGTGGTTGTAAATACGACGTCGTTTATAGAAACGGTAGAGAAACCTGCTAATCAAGTATCAAACATTCAATGGAATAAAATAAGACAACTTGATGCAAACACGACAATTATATCAGAGGCAATTTTAGAAGACTTCTATAAAGATATAGGAGATAAATATGAATTTGCTAATCCTGATCTGCCCTGGTTGAGGCACTCTCTAACAATCACAGGAAGTTTTGATCTGTTTCCAATGTATTATTTTGAAGGAGACTACGAAGAAGATGAATATATGATGATAATATCAGTAGAAGCTTATGAAGTATTAGAAGATATCCTGGTGAGAAGATTAAAAACAAAAGATGAGATGTACATAAAAACACACAACCGCAGAGATGCGCAAACAGTAGTAGACAAGCTGTTCGAAAAAGAACAAGATATGAAAGTGAAAACGCTTGAAGATGTGAAAGATAGTCTAAAAACACCATTGTATAATATATTTATCATAGAAATGATCCTGTCACTATTTGTTGCTTTAATAGTACTAATGTTCTCAACATTTACAACGGCGATAAAGATACTAGAGAAACGTGTAATAAAACATGACATAATGAAGAAAATGGGGATAAACTC